>JAOZRE010000251.1 GCA_029940215.1 bacterium
TTTCAACCTGCTGACCTTATATTTCTGACTGATCTGCTCCAGGCCCTCACCCGGATGGATGGTATGCCATATACCGCTGTCAGCGGAACGTCTGACCGGCTTCACTCGTGTACAGGACGCTATATTCAGGAACAGAAAAAGAACAAGTGCGGTCCACAGAGTCCGCTTGAGCATCGAAACGTGGAAAAAGTATGTAAATGACATCATTGGTAAAAAACGTGGCTGTATAAAATTCGATAGTTCATAATTGCCGAAACCCCTCTCATTTCTGAACTCACTAATGATATGTCAGCACATCAGGGCTGTACAAAATCACTTTCGAGAAAAGCAGGCACCATAAAAAAGGGCGTTTTTACCCTTTCCGGATCGATTACGTGTTGCTTGGTTGCTATTAATCAGTTAAAAATGTAACTAGGGAACCATGACACAAAACTTTATTCAAACGGGGTGAATACCAGAACGCTGGCATTTCATTTCAGGCAATGCAAATACCATGCTTGTCTTTTAAAAAAGCCCACCTGATCCAGAGAAGCATGGATTTGGACTTTTTCCCCGGGCCATCGATCAAACGAAAAACAGAAAAGGCCTTTTGGCTGCATCCCAAAAAACAAATCCCAGTTCCGCGCAAGCCGCAGCTCCCGAGCTAATGATCCGCTTCATCAGTCTGAACGACAAACGACAGATTGAAGGCGTTGATATGATTACTGACATACTCAGTAAAAAGAATTTTTCCGTTGATCATTTCGAGTATAAGGTTACCAAAAAAACAGAAACCCGCCGTCCAATCAACCCGAAGTTCAAGGATGGTCCGACAGAACGAGTTGTGCTTGAAGAGCGCATCAATGTCAATGCCAATCTGAAAACGATTCGACAACTTGAATGGCGAGTTGCCAAGGATCCAGAAAACGCTCTGTTAATAAACTTGACACGGACCAAAGGTGAAGCCTTCTGTCTCCCGCTTGTTTTTCCCTCCATTTTCAAAAAGGAACACCAGATTCTGATCACCGGGTTGAGCGACCCTGTCAGACTTCAGCTTTTGACAAAACCCGACCTGCTCTTTAAATCCGTACCGCAGATTGTCTCAGACAACCCCGAATATGAGGAACAATTACTGCAGCGTGCCAGCCGTTCAAAGGGGATGCAGGCAACCGCCAGGGAATTACTGGACTTCCCGGAACTGCCGGAGGTAATGGAAAAAAAAATTGGGCAGATTGCCACCGGTAAAAAAGAAACATTAAGTCCGCCCCAATCAATCAATCTTATTGTACTGTCGGATCTGGTTACCCGATATCTTCCGGTGCTGCAAACATTCCAGAATGACGTCCTGACAAAGAGTGGTACTGTTACCCAATTGTCCAAACAGTTTGCAGAGTTAACCGACGGAATCCCGACACAACTGCTTAGATCCAAGCTCTCCGATTATCTGGGAGAAGAGGGGAGCGGGGCTGAAAATAACACACAGATCTTTTCCCATCTGTACCAGCGATTACAGCAAATGAAAGACGGGAAGCTGTTCATCAAAGGAGCATTGCTGGACGTCAAACATCTGTTCAGCCTGTTGCGCAGCCTGATCTGCTTTAATCGCAGTCAGATGGACCCCGACATCTGGGAAAAGTGCCTGTTCTTCCTGAAGCCATTCGATGCACCTGACCTGATCAGAAAGAATATGGCCGCTGTCTATATGATGGCGTTGGCGTCCCAGAAGAAAATCCTGTTAAGCCATGCCGCATCCAACAGAAGCCTGATCGAGAATTTTGCGGTACACAATATTCAGGAATTTGTGATCGACAAGAAAGCGTTCATGTCGAAATCATACCTCTCAGAACAGGAATACGACATCATCCGCAGCGTTGTTTTTCAACGTCTCGGTTTAAGAATGGTTCGGAGCAAAAAGCGAAAAGAACGAACAGACCTTTTCGGCGATGCCGGATATGGTCCTGGAAAGATGCACAACCCGTTGCACTGTGTTTCCAGCTCCTTCGGATATTTACTGGACGGTCTTCTGAAAAAAAATCTTGAGCGCTTCCTGCAGGAAAACTTGAAGTCCATGCAGGAGCGTTTCGGGACCAATCTTTTTGACATTTTTTATGAGCAGGCTGTTCAGGAAGCGGGGCTTCCAATTTCAAGAGTTGTTTTCGGAAAGTGGCTGGAGTCCAATACCCCCATCAACAAAATTAATAAGAAGGGTTTTATCAACAGCGATCTGGAAACAGAATTTGATACATCGCTGACACCTCAAGTTTTAGCAGGTAGCGGCCAGTCGCTTTTTGAACTTGATTACACAGCTGAAGCGTTTAACAAAGACTACCTGGAAAAACGTATCCGCTTTTTCGGATTTCTGGACAAACTCCGGAAGCTCAGCAGTTCACAAGACGATCAGCACAATCCGGCTCGTCTGCTGGTCGAATACATTGATCAGGGAGAGTACTGTACCCATTCACAGAATTTTCGGAAGTTCGTCAGTCAGACTTTTATATATGAAGAGATCAACAGGATCGTATCAGAAGCCTGCAACACTATTCAGGATAAGCTGAGCCTGATTAAGGTCAAAAACAAAGCTATCCTGAAACTACCGCTGAAGTACGGCGTGCTGATCTGCCTGGCGAATACCTTCGAAATTGCCACAGAGGCTGGCCCTCTCAAAATAAGGCTGCAAGTGCTGCCGCTCACGAGTATCGATGAAAAAATGGGCATCCAGCATGAATTTGCGGCAAAATTTGAGGAATTAATACAACAGGCGGAATCGCCTGAACGAAAAGGGTTGATACAGGCCATTCGTATTCTTGGCGAATATCAGAAGTCCGCGCGGGACTTTTTCAAGTACCTGACCCTGATCACGCTCGACCGACAGCTCCACCTGGAACTGAAAACGCTGTTTGATAAAGGCAGTGACCCTGAACATTTGAAATATGGCATGTCCGACGCAAAAAAACTGGTTATCGGAAACATGCGCGACATGAATCTGGGAAATATCCTCCAGTACGACCAGGAAAAACGGCGTAATATGAAAGATCTGGTGGACAACTATACATTTGCCCAGATGTTGGAGTCCATTCTGTACTGGAAATCCGTCAAGAAAGACCTTGATAAGAGAGTGGAGACGGTTACAAACGTGATCAAAATGATGGGGCGATTTGCCAAAACTCTGAAGGAAGGCCCGGAATGGAAAAGCTATTTCAAGATGGTAGTTCGTTTTAATCAGCTGATTTCTCAACCAATCGGCAAGTACAGCGAAAACCTGATACAGGCTTTGACTGACCTGAGCAGCAAGATGAGCCGCATGGTCAGCAAGCGGGAGTATAAAGATAATGCAATTGCCATCCTCTTTGCCGAGTGGAAACGGAAATACCCGAAGAAGATGAAGGATGTTTATTTTTACGCCCCTTTTGTCGAGGAAGATACAGAAGCGGGATCCAACGTTCTGCAAAGTCTGAGAAACGCCGCCCGACTGGCCCGGTTACTACGAACAAAAAATAGCCTCTTTTTTCTGCTTGAAGCCAACAAGCAGATACAGTTCCGACAGATGAGTGAAATCACGCGTTTTCTGAAAGCCGAAGGGTACTACCTGAATTTTTATGTCGAAACCAGTTCGCTTGATGATGATAAAATTAATGAACTGAGCAAGACCATGTTTCCGAAGCTTTTCTTTCAGGTAGGCACCCTGAACCCGCAGAAGGCCGTAAAATAAGCCTGACCCGGTTACCGTAACTGTCATTATGGCTCCTTTTGGGCCTCTTCCGCACTGATCCCCTCATTGTCCGCAGACTGCCGACGTACTTTATCCAGCGCCAATCGCAGTGCCACATGCTTTTCAACAAATCGCCGAAGTTGGGTGTTGGTGACACCACACAGCGATGATATTTCAGCCCAATTCCCACTCTTTTTTAGAAACAGATCAAGCAGACACCCCAGAAAAATAGGAAGGGCCGGATTCTGGGAATTGATACGAATAGTAGACTGGTGAAGATAGGGTTGGATCTCTTCAGGAAAGGGCGGGCAGACAATATTCCGCTGTATGGTGTTCAACGCAATGGCCAATCGGAGTTTTTTCAAAGCCAGGGTGATATTCTGCGCTTTGGAACGGGAAGCAGACTCTGTAACCACCAGGTCACGCAACGTGAGTCGCACGGCATTAGAGGTCTTGTTTCGTTTCTGCCCACCTCTCCCGGAACCCCGAAAGGTATCAACCCGGCACAATTTAACCAGATTCGAATCGTTTTTGCGAACAAGTTCCAGCCATGATGCAGTCATGCCATATCCCTTTTCAGTCACTATCAAGAAACCGTTGTACAAACCGGATATCGTTCTCACCGAGATCATTGCCATCAAGCCAGTGAACATCTGGATTGTTACGATACCAGGTCATCTGCTTTTTTGCATAATGACGACTTTTCTGCTGAATATCAGAAATCATCTCATCATGATCGATCTTCTCATCCAGGAACTCAAACGCCTGCCGGTAACCAATTGACCTCAGGGAAGGCAGACCGCTGCCGTACCCACGCCAAAGAAGACTTTCCGCCTCTTCTACCAGCCCGGCTTCCACCATCATCAGCACCCGTTGATTAATCCGCTGATAAAGCACTTCCCGAGGCCACCGGGTACCAATAAACAGCGGTTGGTACCGCATCTGGTTAAACCCGTGCTCCTCCTGCAAATCCTGTATGCTTCGGCCCGTCTCAAGAAAGACAGCCAGAGCCCGTGAGATTCGGGCAACGTCATTTGGATGCAGCTTCGCGGCGCTCTTCGGATCCAGTGATTGCAGTTGCTGATAGCAGTGAGCAAGCCCTTTTTCTGCCAGCATGCGTTTGATTTCCACCTTGACAGGAGCTGAAATCTCCGGAACCGGGATCATCCCGTGTATCAGCGCCCGGATGTACAGGTTGGTCCCACCGAGCAGGATCACAGGTTTACCCCGTTCCTGCAGTTCGGCAATAACCTGGTCTGCATCCTGAGCAAACTGTCCAGCGTTATATGGCTTGTCAGGAGTGAGAATGTCAATAAGATGATGGGGAACTTCTGCCCGCTCCGAGGCTGAGGGTTTCGCGGTGCCGATATCCATCCAGCGGTATATCTGCATCGAATCGGCGGAGACAATCTCGCCACCGATCCGGCTGGCCAGCTTCAGACCAGTGTCTGTTTTACCGCTGGCCGTCGGTCCTACGACCACAATGATACGAGCAGTTTCTGACAAGGGTCAGTTGTGTGAGATGGTGGGCTCGTCAGTTGGGAATCCACTGACGTTACTCTGTATGACTTTTTCCGAATCCTCCGGTAGTTGACCGTCCAGTTCGTCATCTTTGACAGCCTGCGGAACACGCTCGAGCATCAGGTCGATGGCCTTGCGAACGTGTTTCAGGGTTGTAATTTCCAATCCTTCTTTAATTTCGTCCGGCACTTCCACCAGATCCTTCTCATTCTCCTGCGGGATCAGAATTTTAAAGATCCCCTCCCGTTTGGCCGCCAGCAGTTTTTCCTTCAAACCGCCAATGGGCAGTACCTTACCTCTCAAAGTGATTTCACCGGTAAGGGCGTAGGCTTTCTTGATTGGAATACCCGTCAGCGCTGAAACCATAGCGCAGGAGATGGCAATACCAGCAGATGGTCCATCTTTTGGCGTCGCACCTTCCGGGACATGGACATGGATATCCAACTCGGTAAACACCTTGGAGTAGATCCCCATTAAGTTGGCGTTAGAACGAACCCAGCTGTGAGCCGCCTGTGCCGATTCTTTCATCACATCTCCGAGCTTTCCGGTGAGCTGGATCTTGCCTGACCCCTTCATGGTATTCACTTCGATGGTCAATATCTCTCCGCCGAATGAAGTCCAGGCCAGTCCGGTGATAATCCCGATCTCGTTCTGCTCGTCCACTTTTTCATGCCGAAACTGTTTGACACCGAGATACTCGTTGACCTTTGGGGCGTCCAATTCAATCAAATCGGTCAAATCCTCCTTGACGATCTGCGTTACCGCCTTGCGGCAAACCTTAGCAATGGTCCGTTCCAGGGTCCTTACCCCCGCTTCCCGTGTGTAACTGCGGATGACCTCCAGCAGGCCCTCCTTCTTAAAATCAAGTTGTTCCTCTTTTAAGCCGTTTTCTGTCATCTGCTTGGGAATCAGGTATCTGGAAGCAATTTTCTCTTTTTCGAATTCAGAATACCCGGTCAGATTGATGATTTCCATACGGTCAATCAGCGGCAACGGGATGTCGTGTTTAACATTAGCGGTACAGATAAACATCACGTTGGAGAGGTCATACTCAACCTCCAGGTAATGGTCCATGAATTCGTGATTCTGTTCAGGATCGAGAACTTCGAGGAGTGCTGATGCCGGATCCCCCATATGACTCTGGGCCATCTTATCAATTTCATCCAGTAGTAGAACCGGATTGTTGGTCTTGGCTTTTTTCATGGATTGGATGATCTTACCCGGCAGTGCTCCAATATAGGTCCGCCGATGCCCCCTTATTTCAGCCTCGTCTCGCACACCACCGAGACTCATTCTGACGAAATTCCGGTCAAGCGAGCGGGCAATAGAGCGTGCCAGCGATGACTTACCGACGCCGGGAGGTCCCACGAGACAGATAATCGGTCCCCGAAGGTTTCCCACCAGGTTTGCAACGGCGATATACTCGATAATGCGTTCCTTGACTTTCTCCAACCCGTAATGGTCTTCGTCCAGCACTTCCTGGGCATGTTCCAGTGAGAGATTATCGTCGGTTTTTGCCTTCCAGGGAACACTGGTCAACCAGTCGACAAAGTTTCGAACGATATTGGCTTCCGACGAAGTTGGTGGCATCATCTTTAGCTTTTTCAGCTCTTTCTGAACGGTTTCCAGGGCCAACTCACTCATTCCGGATTCCCGGGCCTTCTCTTCAAACTCGTCGATCTCCTCTTTGCCATCTTCGGAACCCAGTTCTTTCTGGATTGCTTTCATCTGTTCGTTCAGGTAATACTCCTTCTGAGTTTTACCGATCTGCCCCTGAACCCGTTCTTTGAGCTTCTGCTCAATCTTTTTATGCTCTTCCTCTTCCAGCATCCGGGAATAGATTTTTTCGAGCCGTTTCCGGCTGTCCAGGGTTGAGAGCAACTCCTGCTGCTTGGCAAT
>JAOZRE010000252.1 GCA_029940215.1 bacterium
CCGGAAAACGATGAAAACAGATATGGAAAGTAAAGAAAAGTTGATTCTTGAAAGTGCCCAACAGTTTTTTTTTCGATATGGTTTCAAGAAAACCAGCATGGACGAGATTGCAGAGGCTGCCGGGGTTGGAAAAGGAACTCTGTACAACTATTTTAAGAACAAAGAGGAGCTATTCATTCAGGTCGGTGTGTCCAAACGACTTGAAATTTTTGAAAAGATACACCGTCAAAAAAATAGTAAGAAGGGGGCCGATGAAAAATTAATTTATTTAATCCTTTACCTGTTGCGGGACATCAGGAATTTGGTTAAGGAATATGCCATGCAAAAGGTTGTTCTTGAGGAGACGATGCTAATCGGCATTGACTTGATAGGAAATCATCCAGAAAACCTTACCCAAATTGCAGAATCCATTCAGGAAGGGATCGACCAGGGTATTTTTAAACCATGTGACTGCAGGAAAAAAGCACTTTTACTGAATCAGATCACAAGGGCTTTCTTTCTGCGATGGATTACCATAGATCAGGAAGAGGCCGAAACGGAACTTCAGGATATCTACAACCTTATTTTCGATGGTCTCCGAAAATAAAGCCCTTCATTTATCAATAAATCGAGTTAACCCAAAAAAAATAAGAACGTTATGTTAAAAGCTATCAGTCAATTTTGTACGCGATTTCCCTGGATCATCATTCTGGTTGTGTTTGCTACTACCGTATTCTTCGCTCAGCAGATCAGCAGCAATTTGCAGTTTGAAGCAGACGTTACCAAATCGATGCCAACCGATATAGCGGCAGTTAAGGCCGACGATTATTACAAGAAAAATTTCAACTACCAGGATGTCATGTTTATCGGGATCGAAAAACCGGATGGATCGGTGATGGAAGTTGAGGTATTGCATAAGATTGAGCAGATTGTTCTGGACATCAAGGGGCTGAAAGCACCTAAGAGCTTTGATAGCGTGCTGACCGGTAAAAAAGAGACCCTGGTTCAGCCCATCGGCATCGACACGGATAACATCCGTTCGGTGGCCAACCTGGAAGATGCCATCCTGGACAAGGAAACCGGATCCGTTGTCTCCGGCAGTGTCATAGAGAAACTGAAGAAGGATCATGGCATACCGTCAGATTCCGGCAAAGAGGAACGGCTGCCGGATAAACCCCAGGATCTCAAGCGGATTGTTCCAGAATTGACCCAGCGTATCATGCAGGATCGCTCGTTTCGAAACAGTATCCTGTCGGAAGACATGCATGCCTCCGCGATAATGGTGTCCATGCTGCGTAAGTGGGACTATAAAAAACGGTATGCTATCCTGGAGCTGTCAACAGCCCTCGATGCCACCCGGCTGAAAAGACGGTTTAAGGGGGGCGATTCCTCCAACTTCCCTTTTACCATATACGGCAAAACACTGGCTGGAGTTCAAGTAGATGATGCCTTCATTGCTAAGCAGGTTGCTGAGACCAGAAAAGGCCTCTCCCGTTTCCTGACCAGCGAGCTCGGACATGCCGCAAAAACTAACCCAATGCTGAGCGAACTGTTGGCTCAAGAGATGACACCGGAATCCTTCCAGGCAATCATGACCTACATGGAGGGAAGGGATTTTTTCACCTCCGACAGTACCTCTGTCTGGACAAATTTTATTAACGATATTTGGGATTTCACCCTTGAGAGCATTGATCCGTTCAGTCGCGAAAATCTGGAATTTCAGCTTCATGACGTAAAGAATATCTTCAATTTCGATGAGATTTATCGAATGGTCAACACTATACTGGAAAAGCATCAGTTGAATGGGGTTAACTATTATGTCGCCGGCATACCTGTTGTGATCGGTGTCATCGGTTCCATGATGTCGTCTGACACAGTGACCCTGATCCCCATAGCAGTGCTGGTTATTTTTTTCGTCCTCGGCATTAGTTTCCGCAGTTTTCGGGGTGTCATCATTCCGGCCCTGACAGTCGTACTATCGGTACTCTGGACCGTGGGAATTATGGCAGTGCTGAATATTTCCCTGAAAGTGGGTACAACCATGTTGCCCATTATCCTGCTCGGGATTGGTACCGCTTATGCGATTCATCTGGTGAACCGCTACTATGAAGACGCGGCCATCTATACTGAAAAAGGTGAGCTGGTGCGGCAATCAATGAATCATGTTGGTGTCGCTGTCGTTATGGCAGCTGTCACAACTATGGCCGGTTTCAGCTCCCTGGCAACCTCTGACTTGTCTATGATTCGGGAGTTCGGTATTTTTGCTGCGGTTGGTGTCAGTATTGCCCTTATTTTAAGTTTGACTTTGACCCCGTCACTGTTAGTGCTCTGGAAAGTACCCCGCAAACATAAATATGCGGCCAATGATCAGGATATTAGAGAAATGGTGATACTGCGATTTATGCGCAAACTTGCTGAGTTGGTTGGTCGAAAACCAGTACATACATCTGTAATTCTGGGCCTGATGTTCATCGTCTCGGTTTTTCTGGCGACCGGAAACAAGTTTGAAGGTAGCATGATGAAGAATTTTGACAGTGAGAACCCCCTATTCAAGAGCGACCAGTTCATCAACGAGAGGCTGACGGGTACCACCAACATCAACCTCCTGTTTAAGTTCCGAGACCAGATCAACATGAAGAGTACCGCAACCCAGGACAGTTTTAAAAAGCACCTGTCTCGTTTCTCAACCAAATGGCAGGATATGATCCGGACACAACACGAACTGGATGCTGCCACACAAATCGTTAAAACCCTCAACAGAGATGCTGATTCCCTCCCGGGAAGTCTTGATTCGATTATTAGACGTCTGGAGCTGATCCAGGATATTCTGAACGAGGAATTCGTCATCGAGGTGAGTATTGATCCTGGTTCCGAAGCTGCGGACTCACTTTTAGATTCAGACTCCGATAGTCTGGACGAAGGGGGGGGGGATGATCTGGATACACTTGACGGAGATGAAGGGGGTGCTCTGGGCAGCCTGGCAGATGATGAAGTTGATGACGAAAAGGAGGCTGGTGTCTTTGTTGATTTGTCGGAGGATCAGGTGCTAGGGCTGAAAGACATTAACTCCCGCCTGGGGCGAAATGCAGGCGCCTGGGAGAGTACCGGACAATTGGTGGTGCTGCTGAGACAGGCAAAAGACACAGAGGCCGGCCTGAAAATGCAGCGTCAGCTGAACCTGACCACAGACTTCCTGGCTGTTGACATTAAGCAACCGACCGTCTTGAACAAACTGGAAGGTCTGCACCACTTTTTTTATAATATGAAAGACCCGGTGATTACAATCAGGGAAAAGAAGTACGATCCCACCGGATTTGTCATGACGCCAGTCGATCTGATCCGTCGATTCTATAAGGTGTTTTATCACAACGATGACCCCGCCTACGATCGGCTTCCTGATGTGAGCAAGGACGGTTTTAAGGATATTACGCTGACGAACCGTGCCATCAACGGTGTTGTTCTGAACCAGGCGCTCAGTGGTGATCGCGACGCCTTTGAAGGCATCATCTCGCCCAACCTGAAGGAGTTCCAGGTGCAGATCAACCTGAAAAGTGGCTCCCACAACATTATTGATAAATACCTGGAACTCACCCTGGCAGAGCTCAAACGTGTTTTTCCGGATGACGACCCCTATATTGAAACCATTCGAGTCGGAGGCGCAGCAGCAACGAGTAACTCTATCAACCAGATATTGAGCGAATCCCAGCTGCGGAGCATTATTTTGTCATTTATATTTGTTTTCTGTGTTACCTTTTTTATTTTCCGGTCTGTCGTCGGGGGATTGTTCTCACTAATCCCGCTGCTCTTTACCGTAATATTAAATTTTGGCCTGATCCGCCTTATCAGTGGGGAAATCACTACTGCTACTATGATGGTGGCCTCTATCTCTATCGGAACCGGTGTTGATTATACTATCCATTTTCTGGAACGGTTGAAAATCCAACTCAGGTTAGGGGACGATCTCGCCCGGGCTTATATCAATACCGTCATGTCATCAGGCAGGGCGATCTTGCTGAACGCCTCTGCCGTGGCATTGGGATTTCTGGTCCTGGTGTTTTCCGTTTTCGTACCCCAGATCATGATGGGTATCCTCATGGCCGCCACCATGTTATTTAGCTCCATCGGAGCGCTGGTCCTGCTACCGGCGATTATCCTGCTGACAAAACCGAAATACCTGACCCGGCTCTCACCAATACCGGTTAAGGAAAAAACGATCGTCGCCAACTGATACCTGTTTTTTCAAGCACAATGAAAAGCGAGAAAGCCAACAAAGCCTCGTTATTCCAGATAATCCCCGGAATGACGAGGATCAGAAGGGTTTATGGTTTTTCTTTTTATTTAAAGCTAAATTAATCATCAAGGAGTTAATCATGAACAAAATCTTCAGTCAGCTTATCAAAGCAACTGCCACAATTATCCTGGTCTGTTTTGTATTTACAACATCTCTACAGGCGGAAACGCCGGAGGAAAAAGGGTTGCGTATTGCGACCTCAATAGACAACCTGCCGGTCCTGGAAAAGAGTATTGCTGAAACCACCCTGCACATTTACGACGCTCAAGGGAAAAAACTCTTCTCTAAAAAATCAAGAACCGCCAGCTTCACTAAGAGTTTTCGGAATCCTGAAAAGCGGCTTACCCGTTCTATTAGCTATTTTTTCTCACCGGCCGACGACAAAGGCAACGGTGCCTTGATGATCGAAATAGAAGGCGAGGATGATGATCAATGGCTGTATCTGAAAGGACTGCGCAAGCCCAAACGGGTGCTCGGCTCCGACAAGTCCTCTTCCTTTATGGGCTCGGATTTCTCCAACGGAGACGTTACCGCACGGGACATTGCAGATTATCATTATAAGTGGCTGGGTACTGAAAAAGTCAAATTCAGGAAAAAAACCCTGACCGTTGAAAAACTGCAGTCCATTTTTAAAGACGAGCAGAAAAAAGAGGATTACGGGACCAGCAAGGCCGTCGCCTGGATTCATGTCAAGTCCGGACTGGTATTTAAGACCGACAGTTACAACCTGGCCGGTCAACTGCTGAAAAAAGGTCGACTGCTCTCTTTTAAGGTAAGGAAAAACAGGGACGGAAAAAAGGTGTTCATAACCACTGGCATGGAGATGAAAAACGTCCTCAAGGGAACCCGCACCGTGATGCAGATGAAAAATATCAAGACGGGGAAAAAGGCTGCTAAAATCAAGCCCGGGATCTTCAAGGTTGACTACCTGACTCGAAGATGGTGGTAAGGAGCTCTTTCCTAAATCATAAAGCAGATAACTCACCACAGGGGCGTGATGGATTCCGTGTTCTTTGTGCCCTCGTGGTGACACTGCAGCGATCACTCAGAATAAACAAGTAACCGAGGGAAAACCAAGTCATGAAAAAGAAATGGATTACACTCATTGCCCTGCTATTCTTATGCCTGAGCGTGCAGACAGGTTGGGCCGATGATCTCGATAGCCTTTCTGACGATTCAACAACGGAAGAACTGAGCGATTCAGGTGACGATCTGGTAGATTCATCCGACGGCCTGAATACAGACGACCAGGAGGAGATGGATAGTGATGATGAAGCCGGCCCGGAAATAAAATTTGGTGGCTATATCAAACTGCTGGGATACTGGAACCAGGAGAAATATTCGGATCTGCTCTGGGGGATGTATCAGGGTAACGCTGCGCTGAGTGCAGGTGGAGCGCCTGGAGCAGATTACGGGATACCCCCCGCACAGGACCTCAGCGGCTTCAACAACGTGGGGACCCGGCTGCAGTTGAAGGTGGAGGGGTACCTGGGTGAGCACGCCCGACTGTTTTCTGCCTTCAATATCAACTACAACACGGTGGGCTCCATCCATGACACAGACGCCACTGCCAATACGACAGACAAGCAGAATGCCGAGGTCAGGCTGGTGGAAGCCTTTGTGGAGATCTACGAGGGCAGCCGCATCTGGAAGATCGGACCCCAATTGGTGACCTGGAGCTACCTGGAGGGTATGGAAGTGCCGACAGACCGGATCAACGCCCGGGACAACTCTTATAAAAGCACTGAGTATGAGGACAGCAAGCTGCCCAGTACCGGTGTATTGCTGACCCAGAAGATTGGCGACAGCCAGCTGGAGATAATGGCGATCCCGGTGGCCAAGACCAATATCGGTATGGAGTTCCAGAACTACATGTACAGTGGTCAGGATGATGAGGTCCAGGAGCCAAAGCCCAACCAGACCAAGTGGGCCACCCGTTTCTCCAGTACCATCGGAAAGCTGGATATGGCAGTCAGTTATGTTGAAGGGATCGATCCCAATGCGGATGTCTATTTAATAGGAAGTACGCCGTTGCCCACGGGCGGTACCGCTAATTTCTATGGTAAGAAATTCAACCGGATAAAAAGCCCTGGCCTCGACCTGCAATATAACCTGGGCAGCTGGCTGGCCAAGCTCTCTTATGTCAATACCCTTACCGAGGATAAAGATGGTAGCGACCCGTTGATTAAGAACAGCTGGAGCAAATATGTGATCGGTGGAGAGTTCAGTGCGGGCGGCTCGACCTTTAATATTTACGCCGGGCAGCAAACCATTGAGGATTTTGATCCTACCAGCGACACCGCTTTCCTGGTGGGGCAGATCCGAGAACGGACCGATTTCATTTCAGGACATTTCAACGCAAATTTCCTGACAGGTGACGCCCTGAACCTGGTATTGATGGCGGCCAATTATTGGGATGAGGATGGTGAGTCGGTGCAGAGTATCGTACGGGGTACGTTCAAGTACAAGATTGCAGACGGGTTGGAATTTCTCTTCAGTCCATCCTACATGGATATGATGGATAACCAGTTCACCGATATCCAGACTGAGATCAAGTACTCGTTCTAGACCCTAATTGGAATTATCTTTAAAACCTGTTTATGTCAAAACTGTAGTGTTCGGGAAAGAGTGAAGTAATCTTCGTCTGAGATAGTGGCATTAACATTAGCACTTAATTCACCCACACCATCAGGTATCAGGTATACACTACTATAGTTAAAAAAATACGCTATTTTTCGAATATTTATATAGATCAGGCATCAGTTACTGCCACAGAAGTAGCCGTTGGTGAGGGTGCAATAAAAAGTTTGCAGGAATTTAGAGAAAAGCA
>JAOZRE010000026.1:0-5951 GCA_029940215.1 bacterium
ACCGCGGTTGCGGATATTCTCGTTGTCGATAATCTTTTTTATGTTTTCCCGAATATTGAGAGCATCAAAATCCTTCGATTCAATCTCAGCCTGTATGCCATCAACGGCGTCCAGAAATTTCTTTGCGACGAACTGATACCGTTTTGAATCGTCGGTGCTGTCGTCAGAGATATATTTATCCATGATTCGGAGCTTCTCAAAAATTCTTTCTGAGTCGCTCATATCAATATTACCATCTTGTGTCGCCTGCTGGTTTATCTCCACGATCTCTTTATCGATCAGCTCGTGAATGTTCTTGGCAACGATATCGCGGATAATTGATGTCACAGGTACCTGGTAATGGTAAATGCGACTGATCAGTTCAGAGTCGAGAATACTGATGGACAGCTTCAGGTCCATTACCGTTTTGGGTCGCCTGGAGTTATCTTTAAAGGTACATTTTTCGATGGCGTAAGAGCTTTCGCCGCGAATAAAAACCCCGACATCTGTTTTTTCACGAAGCAGAGCGTTTGTATTGGTTTCCAGATCTGAGACACCGCGTTCAATATGCCCCTGGAGGTGGCTGTACATATTGACTACTGACTTTTCAATGTCCTCGGTATTAAATGTCTCTGAATCGCCGACACGCTCCAGTATTTCTGTTATCTCGCGAGGAGTATATTTATTGAGAGTCCTTTTTTCCTCTTTATCAACCAAGTCCCGGACTTTCTTGTTCATCTCATCTTCCATCGTTACGAGGTAACGATTAAGCATATTTTGAAAATCCTGGTTGAAATAGTTATGTAGTTTCGATTTTACCGAACCCATAACATCCAATTTTTCCAATACTTCCGGAGGAAGTTTTGCGTGGATGTGATTTAGGATTTTATCAACTTCCTCGTCGATTATACCTTTGGCTTCTTCGTATTCATCACGATTCTGTCGATGCAGACTGTTGCGTGAACCTACAGCACTTGGTTTTTCCGGATGAACGAAATTAGGACTTTTTACGATAGTTTCACGAGCCATTCTTAACTCCCATGTTGAAAAAGACGTTGTTGGTAGCGTCTTTATGTCTTTGATAATAATGCGCTTTTGTTCTAATTCTTTACAACTATTTTCCCGTTTGCCATACTACACGGTTATGCCTGAGACTAGTGCTTTAAAATGTAACACATTGAATTTTTTCGGAAAATATCAAACAAATAGATCGTTCAATGATATTCCGTCTAAATATCTGTTATGTCTTGATTAATAAGGTCGAGTGTTAAAGGCAATTACTGACCGCATATGGTTCAGATAGGGCCAAAAGTTTTTATTTAAATACTTTATTTTTGGGTTCTATGTACCAAGTGTGTAGATTAATTGCAACTACTTAGATGCTGCATAACGCAAATAAAATCTCCTCCGGGCCGTTACATCGTTGTCATCCCTTGCCACAATGACAATGCTATTGTTCTTGTCTTTTAGATTCAATGTCAAGGTGAAGTCCACAGCTGTTCTGTTTTGTCTCTTGACGAAGTTTTTATAATAGATCTTTTTCTTGTTCTGAAAAACGTACAGATCTTTCACACCTTGTGGATCAACTATTCGGCCCACAATGTCAGAGTTGCTCGTCGTAATCAATAGTGCATCGGAATGCATCTCAATTGCGGGTGAAGTATTTGAGGTGCTCTTGATAACTGACCCTACGGGAAACTTGATTTTCTGGTCAATAGAGGTCAGCGGGTACGTTCCATCAAGGATGTTCACAGAAAAATCGAGATTTTGGTCGATTGGTATCTCTTTTAAATCAAATGTCAGGATTGCTGATTTTGTTTCGTTTGGCTTTAATGCTTCAAGGTTTTGTCTCCCCTTCTTGAGGAAAATAGCCTTTCCCTCTCCATTCCGCAGGAGAACGGTTAGAGGACCTGATTTTCCACGGCCGGTGTTGGTAATATCCACCTTCACTGCGATTGATTCGCCGCTATCAAGAAGTCCGTTACCGTTTCCTTTTGATTCAAAATTCTTGTTTTCAAAAGGTGTAATCGTGTACTTGAAAAGAGGTCGTTCTTTTTCCTTGATGACAAGAGCGATGGCGTCCTCGTGAATTTTTCGTTTTTGTTGATCGGTAAAAACCATTGAAATCAAATTATTTCTCGAATGTGATGATTCAGCAATCTTGATAGGAATAAACCACTGTTTTGACTCGCCTGGATTAAGCCTTCCAAATGCGAATTGCCTGTCATTAAAAACCTCATTTATTGATGCGGTGGTTGCCATTAGCTTGGATACTGGGGTGTTGCCAATGTTTTTTGCCACCAGGTACAATCTGATATCGCTGTTTGCCTGAATTGGTCCGCTGAGTTTTCTCCAGACCTCCTTTTCGCCTGAAACCGTTTTGATTTCGAGCCAGACGCTGCTTTTGATTCGCCCCTGGCTGGAATTCTTATATGATTTCCAGTCAATGGGGATCTCAAAGGCCGCAAATTTGTCTATCAGCTTCTGTTCCTGAATGGTTTGTTCCTTCCCTGTGTATGCAAGAGCCTGCTTCAGCAAATGGTCAAAGTCCAGTTTATTGTTCTCTCGTAGAATCTGAATAGCGGTCTGGACAAGAAAATCTCTCTCAAGGCGCTTTCTTTTTGCCGCTTTAAGATTGATCTCCTGATCTTCATCTTTCTTGTCTTCATCTTCGAAAAGATAAAAAACGGTCTGCAGCGGGACGTCGGCTTTGTCTCCCCATTCAGCAAAATTTTGATCAAGGCTGTTTTCACCTTGATCCAGTTTGGGCGATGTCACGTGTAGGAAGTCGGTGGAGATATAGTAAGGTGTGACAGCGATATGGGGTGTTACACCAACCGATTGAATGGAAATATTGCCAGGTGTTAGGTATTTCGAGGTGGTTAGTCGCAGCGCAGATCCCTCTTTAAAGGGGATGACCTGTTGGACAGAGCCCTTACCGAATGTCTGGATACCAATGACGATTGCCCGTTTGTTCTTTTTCAATGCTGCCGCGACAATTTCTGATGCTGATGCTGAACCGTTGTTGACAATGACAATGATCGGAATATCCATGATACTTCTGAACCAGTGCGCCTTATAGCTCTTTATTGAATCGGGTGTCAGTCCGGCAGTTGATACGATGACGCCGTTGTTTAGAAAGCGGTCGCTGACTTTAATTGCCTGATCCAGCAGTCCGCCTGGGTTGTTTCTGAGGTCGAGGATAAGGCCATAAAAATCGTTTAAATCATAATCCATCTCTTGCAGATGAGAGTTGATCTCATCCATGGTATTTTGCTGAAAGGTATTTATTTTGAGGTAGCCAACCCTTTGCTGGTTTTTTTCAAAGGAGTAAGATTCAACACTGGTTATTTTAATGATATCACGGATAATGGTGAACTTTTTTGGGGAGGTAAGTCCTTTCCGCATTATGTAAATATCAACCTTGGTTCCCTTTTGACCCCTCAGTTTTTTGACAGCATCTGTCAGAGACATGTTTATGGTGGATTCCTCATTGATTTGAACAATCTGGTCATTAGCTTTTAAACCCGTGCGGGATGCTGGTGTATCATCAATGGGAGCGATGATTGTCAGGGTGCCCTTTCTCAGGCCGATCATCATGCCGACCCCACCGAAGTTTCCAGAAGTACTGGCACTGAAATCGGAATATATTTCAGGTATCAGGAAAGATGAGTGTGGATCTAACTGTCTCAAAAATCCGTTTATGACAGCGTAATCTACGTTCTCCAGTTTCTCATTGGTATCCAGTCGCTGTTTCACAAATCGGATCAGGCGTTGGAGGATTCGGTTGAGTTCATTTGTGTTAGTGGGCTTTCTGAATTTAAATGTCTGCTTAAACTGATCCACGCTGATTTTCACTTCCACGGATGAATCATCTTTCTGAAAAGTAGTCAGCACAGGGGCGATGCTGGTTGAAAGGTAATCCAGGGATCCTTCCAGCATTTTGGAAGGTTTGACCCGCTTATTGTCAACATACACCTGATTGATGATTGTCAGGACGCGTTTGAGAATGTCCGACTCAGGAACAAATCGCTCGGCAAAGGAGTTCTGGGAGCTGAAAAAAAGGATGATGATCAGTAACAAACGGAGTTTCATAGATTTCTTTTAGCCAATGTTAGCCAAGGTTCCGGAGTGAATGCAAGTGCCTTTGTTTCATACCATCTGCCTGATTATCAGTTATTGGGGCGAAATGGATTGCGGGCTTATCTCAGTGTCAAAACGGTGCCTGGGGTTATCCTGTATTTATCAGTGGGTTTCAGTCTTGGTGACGAAAAGCATGTTTTAACTGATTGCTCGCCATGTGAGAGAACCTATAAGAGGGAAAATGGCAATAGTCGCTTAATAGTCGATTTCATGGAAAACAAATGGTGCTATCTTACACGCTATCAGCGGGTACGCACCAAAAAGACTTACCCTATAATTAGATCATAATTGATGGACAACTTCAATAGCCTGCTCATAATAGGCAGTTGCTCGGTTTTTTCTTTCTTCAACGGTCTTTTCATCAAATTGATTGAGCATAATACTGTATTTCAATCCCTGTGAAAGGCATTTCAGAGCCTGGTATACGGGGAGAACGGATTTGATCTCACGGTCTTCCGACTGCTTACAATAGGCCTCAACGAAATAGATCGCCATGTCGCTTTCACCTTTATGAATCAATTCTACGGTCAAATCCGCAATATCCGAAGTGATATCACGAAATCGATTTTTCAACGGATCGTTTGTTTTCGCCAGCGCTAAAACAGTCCCTTTTCCGGTAAATATTTTCCTGGGAATGAAGCAGCCATGTACTTCCCTGATCAATCCCCTTTTAACCCGGCGTAGTAGAGACTTTCGATTGTCAACAATGTACTTCTCCAAAGGACGTAATGTCATATCAATCATGGGTTGTGTGATGGTGACACCCAGATACTTCTTCGATTGATAGATCAGGTCATTCAGAACTTGCAGGATCGATTCTGATGTACCTTCATGCTTTGAAGAGGTGACCTCAGCATTCTCATGCAACTGAAACAGGAATCGGGCAACGTTCTCCACTGTTTTTTTGTTCAGTTTTCCCTTATTGATGACATTGCTCAGAAAGGATCGGTTTGAGAGCTGATTCATGATGATGACGTAGTACAGAACTGGGGTATCAATCTGACCATCCCGGTCCAGTTGAAAACCGGCAGCGGTTTTTTTGATGGTGGCCAGCTCTGTTTGCAAATCAGGAGAATAGGCCTGTAAACGGCGAATCATCTCCTGGCAGAAAACCTCCTCCAGAGAAGCTGAACTTTCTGTGGCTTCCCGTTTTTTTACCTTATATATTTTCTTACCGGTCTTAAAATTCCAATAATTGTGAGATTCATGAAATTTTATGATCTTATTAGCGTCCGGATAAAAATCCGCTTCCATGAACAGTGAGTAGAATTCCGGTTTGCGAGATCGCTTTGCCATCTTAGCTAAGAATTGAATGATTTAAATAGTTTGGGACGATCTTCAGGTGATAAGCACTATTACAAGGCTTGATTATTTTTCTGAGTTATCCTTTGAAAGGATGTTTTCTTTCAGCCTTTCGCTCAAAAGGGCGTCGATGTATTTCCGGGTATGCTCTGTTCTCGACTTAACGGGTTTTGTCTGTTTCTTGATGTTTAAAACGCTTCGAATCAAATGAACCACCGATATACCGACGGTTTTCAAAGCGACCGACGACTAAGAACAGAGTGTATTGGACAGGCACTTGGCTTCTATCCGAACAGCTGGTTTTTTCAACGGCTGTTCTCCCCATGTGGGGAACCGTTGGTGGGTTCTGTTGCCTCAGGGGTTATCCAGCTAAATACCAATAAATTCAGTTGACAATTAGCTCTGTGGTATTTCCCCTGGTTAGTTGAAGTTTAATCACATGATTTCGTTCTGTCGATACAAATTATGGCGGAGACCAATTTAGACTGATCATTCCAGGACAGAATCTACAGCATGTAATGAACAGT
>JAOZRE010000026.1:5961-23677 GCA_029940215.1 bacterium
ACTGCTTCGTTGCGGAGCTCATCCTTCAGTTGTTGAATTTTATCGCGGTCAATGTCGTACATCCGAATAAATACTTTGCGGAATCCTTCTGGAACGTCTTTGTGGGTGCTGAGGATACTTTCCATTCTTCCGCCATGCTTTCTGATGATGTCTGCTACCTCCTTGATTGAACCCGGCCGGTCTTCGACTTTGAAGGCGAATTGAATTCCCCGCTTTGTCTCAACCCCGGTGAGGCTGATGATGACTTTAAACAGTTCTGTCTTGCTGATTACACCAATTACTCTGTTGTCGTCATCGACAACGGGTGCTCCGGATATACCACTGTCCATCAGCAACTGGGCTGTCTCCTCAATGGTGAATTCAGAATGCACGGTGATCGGCTTCTTGGACATGATGTCCTTGATCTTGATCTTTGAAATGAGGTAAAGCACTTCATGGGTATCCAGGCTGGTTGCATCGGATGCCGAAGCTTTTTTCAGGTCTCGATCGGTGACGATCCCCACCAGTTTTCTTTTGTCCATGACCGGTAGCAGTTCAACCGGATACTCCTTGAGCAGTCGAATTGCCTCCTGCATGGAGTCATCTTCCCGGACAGTCACAAAATTGGTATTCATCCAGTTCCTTACTAACATGGCAGATTCCTTTTTTGAGTTAGGTTAGGCTACTTTAGCCGTTTATCATTCAACACACTGCTAGAGATGACAATCCTTTGGATTTCAGAAGTGCCCTCATAGATGGTGAAAACGCGTGCGTCCCGGTATAGGCGCTCAATGGTGTAGTCCTTGATAAAGCCGTAACCCCCATGTATCTGCAGGGCTTTTGCCGTTACACGGTTAACCATCTCGGATGCAAATAATTTGGCCATGGAGGCGGGAACTGTGAACGGCTCACCTCTGTCCTTCATGGCAGCGGCGGAAAATGCGAGTTGTTTGGCGGCCTCAATTTCGGTTGCAATGTCAGCGATAATCCAGCGTAGACCTTGAAATTTAGAGATTTTTTGCCCGAATTGCTCACGTTTCTTAGCATATTGTACTGCTGCATCCAATGCGGCTTGGGCAACTCCGATGGACTGGGCAGCTATGCCAATGCGTCCGCAATCCAGGCCTGTCATGGCAATCATAAACCCCTCTCCTTCTTCTCCAAGGCGGTCTTCGACTGGAACCCTGCAGTTTTCCAGGATCAGGTCTGTTGTATCGGATGCACGCAGTCCCATCTTGTTTTCGATATGCCCAACCTTCAGCCCGGGGTTGTCTTTGCGAATAATAAAGGCGCTGATTCCCCTGTGCCGGGCACTGTCATCTGTTTTCGCCGTGACAATCACGATGCCGGCGTTGGATCCAGACGTGATAAAACACTTGTTGCCATTTAAAATATAGCTATTGCCGTCCCGGACAGCGGTTGTTGTCTGCGCAACCGGGTCTGACCCAGCGTGTGGTTCTGTCAAAGCAAAAGCTCCGATTGCTTCCACCGACGTCAGAAGGGGCAGGTACTGCTCCTTCTGCTCCTGGTTGCCGTACTTGTTGATGCTTTCACAGACGATTGAGTTGTGAACGGACATGACAACGGCCGTCGAGGCGCAGGCGTAAGCAATTTCTGATAATGCCAGTACATAACTGACTGTGTTGGCCCCCTCACCATTAAACTCCGGCGGGACCATCATACCCATTAGGCCCAGTTCTCCCATTTTTTCAAAATTCTCAGCAGGAAACGCTTTGGTCTCATCTCTTTCCATGGCAGTCGGGGCAATCTCTTTTCTGGCGAATTCCCTCACCATGGATTGAATCATGAGTTGTTCATTGGTTAGCTGATAAAACACCGGTGTCTCCCTTTTTTTGGTGGTATTTCAGTGTGTTTAAGCCGTTTTGTCGAAATTGCTTATGGTCCGTATACAACCACCAACAGATTGGCTGGTTTTTTGCCAATATTTCTCATCTGGTGCTTGATGGCTGAATTAAAATGAAGTGAATCATTCTTCTTAAGCAGATTTTTGTGTTCTCCGACCATCAGTTCAATCTCTCCGGAAAGCACATATACATACTCCTCGCCTTCATGGCAGTACCCAACTCCCTGGTGTTCCTGCATCGGGTCAATAGTGACCCGAAACGCTTTCAGGTGCTTATTTTCTGCTCCCGGGGTCAGGGTTTCATAAGCGTAATTATCTGTACGTTTGGTGTAGGCTTGAATTCGTTCTTTCAGAGCTGTTTCCTCGCTCTTCAGCAGGAATCCGGAGTCTATCCCCAGGACCCTTGAAATCTGTAATAGTGATCCGACGGACGGTATCTTTTTTCCAGACTCAATTGACTTTAAATGGTCAATGGAAAATCCGGTCTCATTGGCAATGTTCTCCAGTGTGAATCCCTTTGCTGTCCTGGCTTTTTTGATTTTTTTCCCGACTGCGTTTGTCTGGCTCGATTTCTTAACCGCCATCTCTTCTCCTGATCTCCTGTTGTCATCAGATCTCCCGATCACCTAGAACTGCTCTGGTCTGCTCATCCTTGGTACAATTAACCGTCCCCTGTCATGTTGTCCGGCGATTCTGGGCAGTAGTGTGCTGGTCTGCTGATATGTCCGCCCGGCGCACGATTAGTAGGGTTTTATTTTGTATAAACCAGTCATCAAAAATTATCAAGCCAAATGATATATGGTTAGCAATGATATCTTTGGGGGAATAGATCGAATGTTACAGGCAGAAAGGAGTTCCGGTCTGTTGAGTGACTAATAAGCGAACCATCGTTCTGCAAATATACGGCCGGCAAATAACAAATAATTAAAAATTGGTTGACAAAAAACAATCATTTGATAATTAATATTTCGATAAGAGCCGTTTTTATGGCTTTTCAAGAATGATTACACATTTGGTGCTGCTTAACATCAAAATAGAGGGCCGGATAAAAGGCTATTTCAGGCATTTGAAACAGAATGAAGCGGTCTCAGGATTTTGGCCATCTATACCTGAAACGTTGTCATGTTAAGCGGGTTGCTATTTCAATTTGAAAATTCAGAGAACACACAATGCCCCTGTTAACTGTCTCTAATGTTACACTATCATTCGGTGGCCTCAATGCGCTTTCCGGCGTAAATATGAACATCAATCCCGGTTTGATAACATCGGTGATTGGCCCGAATGGCGCTGGTAAAACCAGTATATTGAATTGCATATCGGGATTTTATCATCCAACTTCTGGTGATATCCAATTTGGCGAACACAAGTTGTCCATCTCCAGCTTTTCTCCCCATCAGGTTTCCAATTTGGGAATCGCAAGGGCCTTCCAAAATCTTGAGCTGTTCAGCGGCTTGTCTGTTTTGGATAATCTGCTGCTTGCCCGTCATCAGAACCTGAACTACAACTTTCTTCAGGCAGTGTTCTATTTTGGAAAAGCGTCCCGCGTCGAAGCAGAAAACCGGGCCTATGTGGAAGAGGTCATTGATTTCATGGAGTTGGAACCATTCAGGCACCAAATTGTGGGCAATCTGGCCTATGGGATTCAGAAACGGGTTGAAGTAGCCCGGGCGCTGACACTTGCACCGCAACTCCTACTACTGGATGAACCCATGGCCGGGATGAATATTGAAGAAAAAGAGGACATGGTTCGGTTCATTGTTGATATTCGACAGGACCGTGATGTGACGGTCGTATTGATAGAACACGATCTTGGAGTGGTGATGGATATTTCAGATCATATCTACGTCCTCGATTTCGGAGAATTGATCGGAGCAGGCACTCCCGATGAAGTTTCCCAGAATCCCAAGGTGATTGAAGCCTATATTGGAGAGGAGTAGAAACGGATGGAAAATAAAGATCACCTCCTGCAGTATACAATTCCCCAGCTACTCCGGTGGCGAGTTCGTGAAACCGGTGATAAAACGGCACTCAGGGAAAAGGATTTCGGGTACTGGAACAACTATACCTGGAGCAAGTTTTATGAACGGGTTGGCCATATAGCGCTTGGGTTGGAAGTACTGGGATTGAAGAAAGAGGGGAAGATTGCCCTGATCGGTGATAATATCCCTGAAATGCTGTTCATGGCAGTCGGGGCCCAGTCACTGGGAGCGATAGCAGCAGGCGTTTATCAAACCACGCTGCCTGAAGAAATCAACCAACTGCTCAACTATATGGACATCGAAATGGTATTTTGCGATGACCAGGAGCAGGTGGATAAAATCGTTGAGATAAGGGAGCAGCTACCCAACGTAAAAAAGGTTATTTATGAAGATCCTCGTGGTATGCGCAATTATCGTTCCGATGACTGGTTTATGGATATTGAGGATCTGTATGAACTGGGTGAAGAGGTTTTTCGAAAAAAACCGGGATATTTTGAATCCCTGGTGGATGACGGGAAGCCGGATGATATTTGCTTCTTCTGCTTAACCTCAGGAACGACTGGACTGTCAAAAGCGACGATGCTGACCCATCGGAACTACATTAATATGGGCGTTCAGATCAGCAAGACCGATAAGCTCGAGCCGACAGATGAATATGTTTCATTCCTGCCCTTTGCCTGGATTGGGGAGCAAATGAACTCGTTTGGGGTGGCAATGGCAACCGGGATTACCATCAATTTCCCCGAATCGGTTGAAACCAGCATGGAGGACCTGAAGGAGATCGGACCTCACTTCATGTTTGGCGCACCCCGCATCTATGAGACCATCCGTTCTCAAATATGGTTGAAAATCGATGAGTCGTACTGGCTGAACCGGAAACTCTATGGGTTTTTCATGAAGGTAGGAGAGAAAGCAGCTGGTTATCGCATGTCGGGCAGTAAAATGCCCTTCTCACTAGGCTTTTTGGCCTGGTTGGGCCGGCAGATGATTTACAGGCCGCTGATCAATCAACTGGGTTTGTTAAGACTGCGACGGGCCTACACAGGTGGCGCTGCCCTGGGACCCGAATTGTTTACATTTTATCAGGCGATCGGCGTAAATCTGAAACAGATATACGGTCAGACCGAAATTGTCGGCATCGCTTATATGCACCGGGATGGAGATATCCGGTCCGACTCGGTCGGGTTTCCATTGCCGGAGACTGAGTGCAAAATATCAGAAGAGGGTGAAATCCTGTCTCGCTCACCGTCTGTGAGTCCGGGTTATTACAATCTGCCCGAGAAAACGGCGGAACTGCTTGAGGATGGATGGCTTCACTCAGGTGACGCCGGTTATATTGATAAGGACGGCCACTTGGTTGTGATCGATCGGTTATCTGATGTGATGCACAACCATGAAGGGAAGATGTTCAGTCCCATGTTTCTGGAAAACAAGTTGAAATTTAGTCCCTATATCAAGGAAGCGGTCATCCTGGGGAACAAGAAAGAGTACGTTGCAGCCATGATCAATGTTGATCCGATTGTGGTGGGTAAATGGGCGGAAGACCGGGGGATCTCCTTTTCAACGTATATGGATCTATCACAGAAGGATGAGATCGAACAGCTGATGCTTCAACAGGTAACCGAGTTCAACCTGAATGCGGAAGAGCCGCACCACAAGATTAAGCGTTTTGTTGTTCTATACAAACTGCTTGATATGGATGACGGTGAGTTGACCAAAACCGGTAAGATCAGGCGGGATTTTGTTCAGAAGAAATATCAAGACCTGATTGATGGTCTATTTGATGAGTCAAAAAGTGAGCAGGATGTAGAAGCTATTTTTCAGTATCAGGATGGTCAATCAGCCACAGTCAAAACGAAAATCCGTTTTTACACAATGAATGAGGAAGTATGAGCTATTTTTTCCAGCTTGTTGTCAGCGGTATTGTCGTGGGGTCCATATATGCCTTGTCCGGACTTGGCTTTGTATTGATCTATAAATCCAGTCGGGTTCTTAATGTTGCGCATGGACAAATAATTGCGTCTGGTTGTTTTATAACCTATTCCCTGACAGTCTGGGCAGGCATACCCATCTACATCTCCTTTCTGATGAGTATGGTGATTACATTCTTCCTGGCCATGAGTGTTGAACGGATATTCCTGAGACGATTGATCGGAGAGCCGATCATTTCAGTGATAATGGTAACCATTGGATTGATGTCCATCATCGATGGCATCATCTACCTGACACCATTCGGTTCTGAAAATTACTCCTTTCCAGAGTTTTTCCCTCAGACGCCTATTTCTGTCGGAGATGTATCTATCTCCTGGACCCAACTGGTCGGTGTCATCATAACGGCGGTCTTGATTTCCGGATTTTCGTGGTTCTTTAAAAAATCCACTGTTGGTATATCCATGCGGGCAGTATCAGATGATCAGCTGGCATCCATGTCGATTGGTGTATCTGTCCCCAGGGTCTTCGGTCTGGCGTGGGCGACAGCAGGCCTGACAGCTGCTGCAGCGGGTGGGATCCTTGGTAATATTACCGGCTTGAATTTTGATGTCCTTCAATCTTTTGGAATAATTGTCTTTCCGGTGGTTATTCTCGGGGGATTGGATTCCATATTGGGTGCCGTTGTGGCTGGCGTTCTGATGGGACTCATTCAACAATTTGCAGCCGGTTATCTGGATGGAAACTGGGGGTTGAATGGAACAGCTGAGGTACTCCCTTATATCCTGTTGTTGGTCATTTTGCTTTTTAAGCCGCATGGATTGTTCGGGATACATGAAATTGAGCGAGTATAAACTATGTCTGCAAATCGTTGGTTAACCACTGGTAACTATTTTACGTCCTACCAGGATGAACAGAGAATATTTTCGACACGTCTGGATAAACTTATTTTCATTGGGTTTATCGTCTGTCTCTTCGCCTGGCCACTTCTGATTAAGTTGAGTAACCGAAATATGCTGGTGTTGGATACGATCCTGATTGCTATCGTGGCTGTGCTGGGCTTGAATCTGCTTACCGGCTTTGCCGGGTTGATATCAATTGGTCATGCAGCATTTGTTGGTGTCGGGGCTTACACAGTTGCCTCTATTATACGATTGATTGGCGATGATCACGTTCTGGTTACACATGCCTGGCCATTGGTTATTATTGTGGCCGGACTGGTGGGAGCCGTGGTGGGGGCTTTTGTCGGCCTGCCTGCTTTAAGGCTCAGGCACCTTTATTTGCTGATGGCGACACTCTCTTTTCAGATTATATTCCAGTGGATCATTAATTTTTCGACCTTTTTTAACCAGGGACAAACGATTTCAGTTGGACGTGTTTTCTGGTTTACAGGGAAAATTGTTCGTAAGCAGCACTATGTCTTCTGGTATTATGTAATCCTGGTTGCCATTGTTCTATTGGGGCTCGGTGTCAGGAATCTGCTGCGGACCCGATATGGTCGAAGTCTGGTAGCTGTCCGCGACAATGATCGTGCAGCGGATGCGATGGGGATGCACCCCGGGCTGACCAAGGTATATGCCTTTGGTCTGGCCGGATTTCTGGCTGGTATTGCAGGCGCCCTGCATGCCTATTTGTATCGTGGCGTTGGTTTTGAGTCATTTACACTGCACCACTCCATTGTGTATCTGGCAATGGCAATTGTAGGGGGTATGGGGACGTTAAGTGGTTCCTTCTGGGGACCGGCCGCCATTCAGTTTCTGGAATTGCGGGTTGAAGACCTGGCTGAAAAAGCAGGTCACTATTTTCCTTCCAACATGAACCTGTCAACGGCCTTACGGCCATTAACATTTGGTCTGGTAATTGTTCTTTTTCTCATGTTTGAGCCAAGGGGAATTGCAAACTGGTGGCGAATCGTGCGCTCGTATGTCAAATTGTGGCCGTTTCGTTACTGAGAAAATTACCGTTTCAGGTTTAAAAATTGTGAACCCATTTATAAGGAGAGATATTATCATTGTTTGATCGTGTAAGAGCACGTCTCTACCGACATCACTTTCCGCTGATGTGTTTTCCGGGTGAAAATGGAAATGCATTGGAAGAAACAGCTGGTGTGGCGGGGTGACTCAGGACAGTTCTGAGTCGGACAGAATGCGATACAGAAAGAGAACCATCTGTTCTTCTGATTCTTCAAACCAATCAATAACTGAAGGGAGATTACGATGAAACGCACAAAAATGATATTGTTCGGTGTCTTTTCAACCGCTCTGTTTTTACTTATTTTTACGGCACAATCAGCTCTGGCGAAAACCTACATGATCGGTTCTTCACTGGCAATTACTGGCCCGACGTCAGATGCGGGAAGTCCATATGCCAAAGGTATGGAAGACTACTGTAAGTTTTCAAATGACATGAAATTGCTGGGTCGGGATAAGGTGAAGTGTATCATACGGGACGATGCCTATAAAACGGCAACGACAAAGCGAAATTTTGAAGATTTCATGGATCAGGAAATGGTGATCTACCTGAATTACTCAACCGGTAGCACTCTGGGCTTGAAAAAAGACTTTGAAGAGGAAGAAATTCCGGTACTGCCCGCTTCGTACCATGCCGGTAACCTGACGGGTTCAAACTACATACTGCTGCCCTCTGCTTCCTACTCGGAGCAGGCGATTGGTCTGGCTGAGTATGTGGCTCGAAATCATAAAGGTGGAACACCCAGAATTGCGCTTTTTCTTCACCCTTCAGCATTTGGACGTGGACCGCTATCTGATGTAAAAAAAGCGATCAAGGCTGGTTTAAAGGTCAATCTGGTTGAAGTGGTTGAACACGGAAAAGACCTGGACAACACGGCAATGATCAAGCGGTTACTGAAAAAGAAGGTACAGTATGTCATCAGCCAGACGGTTCAGTCTCCAGTGGCAACTGTGTTAAAAGATGCGAAACGTCTTGGCAAGATCGCCACCAAATTTGGCCAGAAGGGTAAACTGACTTTTCTGGGAGCTCACTATACAGGTGGAAATGACCTGATTGCGCTGGCAGGTAAAGCCTCAGAAAACTACTTCTGGACAACCGCTTTTACACTGACATCCGAGCAAAGTGCAGGAACAGATGCCCAACTTGCAATGGCAAGAAAATATGGTCGTGATTCAAAAACAGCCAATTCCCACAACTACACCAGTGGTATCATGGTAATGCAGATTGCCATTGAAGCCATAAGAAGGGTGAAGGCGAAGGGAATGGATGTGGGTAAAAAATCTGTATACAAGGAATTGCTTCAAATGAATGGATTTAATGCCTATTATCCACTGACAACAGTAGGGCCGGTCACATTCGGTAAAGATGATCGTGCCGGTGTGGATTCACTCCAGCTTTATGTTGTTAAAAAAGGTGTGTTTAAGGCTGTTGGCAGCCCATTTGTTTCAAAATATGCCAAAATGATCAAATAGACAGATCAGTGAAGATGGCAAGACAACAGTCCGAATAGATGTTGTCTTGCTAGTACTGATAGATAGATCCGATTGAAAATAACCGTTTGAGCCGGGATTAAGGCTATTCATCGATTCAATTTGACCAGGAAAAAACGTGGACGCTCAGAGCAATCTGCTGGAAGTTAACAATATTGAAGTTGTCTATAATGATATTATTCAAGTTCTGAGAGGTGTCAGCCTGGATGTATCAGAAGGCAAAATTGTTGCACTGCTCGGCACGAACGGCGCCGGTAAAACAACAACTCTCAGGGCGATCAGCGGTTTGCTTAAACCGGAAAACGGTTTTATTAAAGATGGATTTGTTAAATTTCGAAATGAGGATATTACCAATCAACTGGGCACATACGTGGTTAGGAAAGGTGCGGCTATGGTTCCCGAAGGACGCCGGATTTTTAAACACCTGACGGTGGATGAGAATATCAAGGTCGGCTCCATTACCCGCAAAGATGGGGCTCAGAATATTAAGGCCGATCACGATCGGATGTATGAGCATTTTCCCCGGTTGCTGAAGGTTAAAAATCGCATGGCCGGCTACTGCTCAGGTGGTGAGCAACAGATGATCGCCATTGCACGGGCCTTGATGTCTGCACCTAAAATGCTGATGCTTGATGAACCCTCGCTCGGTTTAGCGCCCCTTCTGGTTAAGGAGATTTTCTTTAATATTGAGCAGATCAATAACGAACTGGGGACGACCATTCTGGTTGTGGAGCAAAATGCAAAAGTTGCTCTGGCGATTTCGAACTACGCCTATATCATGGAATCCGGAAAAATCGTTCTCGAAGGACTCTCAAAGGAGCTCCAGGAAAATCCTGATGTGAAGGAGTTTTACATGGGGATTACCCAGGGAGGCGGCAGAAAGTCTTTTAAAGAGGTCAAGTCCTATAAGCGCCGGAAACGCTGGATGTAGTATATCCTGTACCTTTCTGGTTTCTGCACATTCTAGCGCGTGACTGCTGTCGGAAGTGACCGAAATATGTATTGCGTCAAAAAACCTCAGCGATTCGTTATAAAAACAGTTTCGAATAATGACGAATTGATTCCACATCCCTATAATGAAAACCAGTTTTTTCTGTTTTTCATTCCTGTCTCTGTTTGATTGCGCAGACTTTCCGGAAGAAATGGACATCGAAAGCATTGAACGTTTTAGCCAGATACCCTTCTCAAATAGATTGGATCATTCATGTTAATTACCGACATTCTGTCTCGAAATGCCCGCACCTATGGGTCTGAAGTTGCACTGATTGAACGGGAACCCGCCAAAAACCGAAGGGTTGAAATAACCTGGCAGGAGTTTGATGACCAATCCAACCGGATTGCTCAAGCTCTGATTGAGAAAGGGATCAAAAAAGGGGACCGGGTTGTTCAGTTGATGATGAACTGTATCGAATGGCTTCCGATCTATTTTGGAATTTTACGTACTGGGGCGATGGTGGTGCCCCTGAACTTTCGCTTTGTAGCGAAGACCATCAAAAATTGTGTTCAGACATCGGGCGCTGTTGTGGTTATCTTCGGTGAAGAGTTCATCGAGAGAATGGATAGCATTGTCACTGATCTGCAGACAGAGGTGGGGACATATTTATTTGTGGGCCCTGAAGAGAAAAGGCCGGAGTATGCTGAATCGTGCCTGGAACTGATGAACCGTCATCCAGCTGAAAATCCTCAGTGTGAGATCTCCATTCTGGACGAGGCTGCACTGTATTTTACCTCAGGCACGACAGGGACACCCAAGGCAACACTACTGACACATCGCAATCTGGAGTTTGCCTGCTATGCTGAAAATCGGCATCACCAGCAAACCCACGAGGATAATTTTTTGTGCCTGCCGCCCCTTTACCATACGGGTGCAAAAATGCACTGGTTTGGAAACTTCATCGTTGGCGCCAGGGCTGTGATCATGAAAGGGATTGATCCTGTCTGGATTATGGAAGCCATCTCGGAAGAGAAGATCACGGTTGTCTGGCTGTTGGTGCCATGGGCACTGGACATTCTCTTCGCTATCGAAAATGACGATGTGGTTCTGCAGGACTACAACCTCGATCAGTGGCGACTCATGCATATTGGTGCCCAGCCGGTTCCGCCCAGCCTGATCAGGGAGTGGATGAAGCACTTCCCCAAACACCAGTACGATACCAATTATGGATTGACCGAATCGTCCGGTCCCGGATGTGTCCATCTGGGAATGGAAAATATGCACAAAGTAGGCGCGATAGGCGTGCCTGGATTTGACTGGGAGATCCGGATTATCGGAGGAGATGGGAGCCCGGTGCAGCGGGGTGAGCCAGGAGAACTGGCGGTAAAGGGGCCGGGGGTGATGAAAGCCTACTATGGCAACCCCGAAGCCACAAGCGAGGTGCTGGTGGATGGTTGGTTGCTGACCGGGGATATCGTTCGTAAGGACAAGGATGGCTTTATCTGGCTGGTGGACCGCAAAAAAGATGTGATTATCACTGGCGGTGAGAATATATACCCGGTTGAGATTGAAGATTTTCTGCAAACACACCCTGCTATTCAGGATGTGGCCGTCATCGGTCTGCACAGCTTGCGGCTCGGAGAAATATCAGCTGCGATTGTTCAAACAAAGACCGGACAGGAGTTGAGTAAAAAAGCGATTGATGATTTCTGTGAGGTGCTTCCGCGCTATAAACGTCCCCGAAAAATAATTTTTGGTGATGTGCCCCGCAATCCAACCGGCAAGATTGAAAAGCCTAAACTGCGTGAAATATACGCTGGCAGCTCAGAAAGCTTTAAAATCTAGAAGGGATTGTTTGGGAATTGGTTCGTAATGCCATTTTCATGGCTTTACGAACTATTCCATAAAGCGTAATAAGAACAGGAGTAAACGACTGACACATCGGACACGAGAGTTCTGAAAACAGTCTCTGCTTTGAACCAGAGGAGGACAAATGATCAAGGCTTTAGGCAGAATCGCGAAAATGGAAGGAGATGTTAAATCGTACCTGTATCATGTCCAGAGATCGGCATTGATCTTTGACGAAGCGATTCGTGAATATATGAGTGATGATATCGCACGGTTCGATATCCGACTCGACGAGATTGGAAAGCTGAGCACCGAAGCGGATCGGCTGAGGCGAAAGGTCCGGGACAAGCTCTATCAGCATATGCTGATTCCGGAAGTCAGGGGGGACGTCTGGGAAATCCTGGAGTCCCTGGATAAGCTGATCGATGTTACTAAAAAAAGCCTGGAAAACTACTCCTTTGAAAAACCGGTGATTCCTGATTTCATCAAGGCCGATTTTATGAATCTGTCTGAGTATACAGCAAAAACAGTGGAGGAGCTGGTCAATGCTGTCTCTGCCTATTTCACCAATATTTCGATTGTTACAGACTTCTCCAACAAAGTTCGATTTTTTGAAAATGAAGCGGACAAGGTTGAAGACACTATCAAAAAAATTGTTTTTGCCACTGACAAAATTGAAACCCTGGCCGAGCGTATCCAACTGCGGTATTTTGCAGAAAAAATGGCATTGATCAGTGATGTGGCGGAATCTGTCTGCGAAAAATTGTCTGTCTTTGTCATTAAAAGAGAGATCTAAGGAGCCGGTATGCTGTCCATACTTTTCTTTCTTTCCAGTGGTTTGTTTCTCGGCTGGTCCCTGGGCGCAAATGATGCGGCGAATGTCTTTGGAACAGCCGTTACGTCCAGGATGATTAGATTCAAAACCGCTGCCATTATCTGCAGCATCTTTGTTATCATCGGTGCTGTTTCCGGTGGAGCCGGGGCTACATCAACCCTTGGCGAACTGGGTTCGATCAATGCACTGGCAGGCGCTTTCACCGTTGCCTTGTCCGCGGCCCTGACGGTTTTGTTCATGACCCGGGCCATGCTTCCGGTCTCAACCTCTCAATCGATTGTCGGTGGTATCATCGGTTGGAACTTTTTTGCCGGTGTCCATACCGATACCGGGGTTTTTACCAAGATCGCGGCTACCTGGGTGATCTGCCCCGTTCTGGCAATGGTGTTTGCCTTTGTGCTGTTCTTTATTGCCAAATTCTATGTAAAAAACTCCAAGCTCCATCTGTTCCGACAGGACTCCCGAACCCGTACCGGGTTGATTGTGATCGGGGCCTTTGGATCATATAGTCTGGGCGCAAATAACATTGCGAATGTGATGGGGGTCTTCGTACCCTCCTCTCCCTTTAAGGACCTGTCCTTCGAAGGTCTTTTCACCATTACCGGTACCCAGCAACTGTTCTTCATTGGGGGTATCGCCATTGCCGTCGGTGTTTTTACTTACTCCCGTCGCGTCATGGAAATGGTGGGGAACAATATTTTTACCCTTTCCCCAATTTCTGCACTGATCGTGGTGATGTCAGCGTCCATGGTGCTTTTTTTGTTTGCATCCAAGGAGCTTTATGATCTGCTCCAGTCAGCCGGACTGCCAACGATTCCGCTGGTGCCGGTTTCCAGTTCTCAAGCGGTTGTGGGAGCCGTGATTGGAATCGGGCTGGCAAAAGGGGGAAGAAATCTCCATCTGGGCGTGGTAGGACGAATCAGTGTGGGATGGGTGCTGACACCAGTCATTTCGGCGCTGCTGACATTCATCTCACTCTATTTCATGCAGAATGTCTTCATGAACACTGTCTATCAGTAACAAGCGCGGATACACAAATAAAAAAAGCCGTTTCCAGGTTACCTGAAAACGGCTTTTTTTATTCCACTAAAGAGTGGCGGGGTTGACGGGACTTGAACCCGCGGCCTCCGGCTTGACAGGCCGGCGTTATAACCAATCTTAACTACAACCCCGCATTTCTTGGTGGGCGCTACAAGGCTTGAACTTGTGACCCACGGCTTGTAAGGCCGTTGCTCTCCCAACTGAGCTAAGCGCCCTTCGTGTCTGCTTTATCTATTTATACTGTCTATTTTCCAGAATTTTGTCAATCTCAAAATACCTGTTTTCCAGAAAAAATCGATTACCCGGCTTTGTTCGCTGAGTTGTTCTTATAAACGATCAGAGGCTCCAAATTATTTTCGATTGCCTCTCGTTTCAGAATAATCTCCTCAATGTTATCAGAAGAGGGGATTTCATACATAATATTCAGCATGCAGTCTTCCAGGATAGCTCTCAGGCCTCTGGCGCCGGTCTTTCGATCGATGGCTTTTTGTGCAACTGCGCGGATAGCATCATCGTTGAAGGTGATATTGACGCCATCCATCTCCACCAGTCGCTTGTACTGGCGAATAATGGCGTTTTTAGGCTCCTTCAGGATGCGGACCAAATCTTCTTCTGTCAGGTCATTCAATGATGAAACGACTGGCAGTCGCCCAACGAACTCAGGAATCAGCCCGTACTTGAGCAGGTCTTCGTTTTCGACATGCTGCAGGATGGCTCCAATATTCATCTCTTTTTCGGATTGAAGCTTGGCACCGAACCCCATGGTTTTCTTCCCAATCCGTTCATTGATGATGTCTTCGACTCCCACAAAAGCGCCGCCAACGATAAAAAGTACGTTGGTGGTGTCCACCTGCAAAAACTCCTGCTGAGGGTGCTTTCTCCCTCCCTGGGGTGGAATATTGGCAGTTGTTCCCTCAATAATCTTGAGCAGAGCCTGTTGCACACCTTCACCACTGACGTCACGGGTGATAGAAACATTCTCTCCCTTGCGGGTGATTTTGTCGATTTCATCGATATAGATAATACCTTTTTCGGCTTTTTCTATATCGTAATCGGCTGACTGCAGAAGTTTGAGGATGATGTTCTCCACGTCCTCACCGACATATCCGGCTTCGGTCAGTGTTGTGGCGTCAGCCATGGCAAATGGGACTTTCAGAATCTTGGCCAGGGTCTGGGCCAGCAGTGTTTTACCTGTTCCAGTCGGGCCCAACAGAAGCACATTGGATTTCTGCAGCTCCACATCCCCTGCCTTATGCGGGGTGTAGATTTTTTTGTAGTGGTTGTATACGGCCACCGACAGAACCTTCTTGGCGTTCTCCTGTCCGATGACGTATTCGTCCAGAATGGCCTTGATCTGCTTGGGTTTCAGCAGGACAGTATCCGTATCCTCGGTACTTTCCTTGGCCCGTTCCTCTTCAATGATATCGTTGCATAGCTCGATACATTCATTGCAGATGTAAACAGTTGGGCCAGCGATGATTTTTTCGACCTCATCCTGGGATTTCCCGCAAAATGAGCATCTAAGAATAGTCTCTTTAGTCATCGTTCAATGTAGTATTTGAATTGTCTTCAGCGTTTCTCTGCTCCATGGTCGTATCGATAATACCATATTCCTTGGCCTCTTCGCTGGTCAGGTAGCAGTCTCTTTCAGTATCCCGTGCAATCTTTTTCTTGTCCTGACCGGTATGTTTGGCCAGAATCTCAGTCAGTCTCGTCTTGATGCGCACGATCTCCCGAGTCTGAATCTCAATATCTGCTGCTTGTCCACCGATACCGCCCATGGGTTGTCGAAGTAAGATATTAGCATTAGGTAATGCAATTCTCTTTCCAGTTGTTCCCGCCGCCAGCAAAACCGCAGCGACATTCCGGGCCTGCCCGATGCAGATGGTCTGGACATCCGGTTTGATGTACTGGATGGTATCATAAATAGCCAGTCCGGAGTTAATGCCGCCGCCTGGCGAGTTTATGTAGAAGCTGATATCCGCATCCGGCTTGTCAGCTTCCAGAAACAGCAGTTGTGCGATGACCACATTAGCCGTGTATGAGTTGATCTCGTCCCCCAGGAAAACGATTCGGTCCTTCAGGAGCCTGGAGTAGATATCATAACTTCTTTCACCACGGTTGGTCTGCTCAATCACATATGGAATGCTCATCATTCAGTCGCCTTTTCAATTAGGAAATCCAGAGCGGTCTCTTCGGTGACGATGCCATAGGTCTGTTGGTAAATCTGCATGCCGTACTCTTCTTTTACCAACTCTTCGGGACGAATGCCAATCATCGCACAATTCATTTCGAAGCGGCGGTAAACTTCCTGCTCATCCGTCTTGATATCTTCGTCATCAAGCACCTTTTGAACCAGGATGGAAAACCTTAACTGCTCAGCTGCTTCCTTTTTAGCCTTCTCTTCTAGATCAGCATCAGAAGCATCTTTATTGGCCGGATCCTGCTTGACCTGGTTGAAGCGCGCTCGGGTCTCTTCCTGCAGTAACTGCTCCGGCACTTCAAAATCAAGTATGTCTGTCAGTTTTTCCCTGACAATTTTCCGGTTGTCACCCTTGATCTCATAGTCTTTTCGGAACTTGACTTCGTCCTCTACGTACTGGTTAAAGTCCTCTTCCGACTTGACTTTTTCGCCATATTTGCTGAAAAAGGCTTCATCCATTTCAGGGGGCTGTGTCGCGTTGATCTCGCTGACTTTCACTGAGAATTGCGCTGTTTTCCCCTGAAGCTTCTCTTCATTATAATCTGTTGGAAAAGTAAGATCAAAGTCTTTTTCCTCATCCTTTTTCATGCCCAGTAGCGCCTCTTCGAATTCCGGCAGAAACTGTTTGGATCCCAGGATATATTTCTGGTCCTTGGCGTCAGCGATGCTTTCATCATCCACCTTGCCATTGAATTCTATCACAACCTGGTCACCATTGGCGGCTGCGTCATCTTTAGGTGTAAAGGTGGCAGCATTTTCAAGGTGTCGTTGCTTCTGCTCGGCAACCTCTTCCTCTGTAAATTCAATTTCCTGCTTCTTCAGTCCATAAACTGAGTGGTCCGGCAGATCAAAATCGGGATAAATTTCGAAAGAAGCGCTGAACACCAGCGGCTTGTCCTTTTCAATCTCCAGTTCATCAAATGTGGGGCGGACAGCCGGCTTGATACTCTCCTGCTTAATCGCCTTGTCATAATACTCAGGAACCAGGGTTTCGACGGCTTCATTTTTCATGACTTTATTGAATCTCTTCTCGAGAAGAGATTGGGGCATTTTCCCCTTTCTAAAACCATTAATGGAAACCTTGTCCTTCATGGACAAATATGTTTTGTTATAAGCTTCCCGGACCTTTTCCTGCGGGACGGTAACCGTTATCTTTCTTTTCAGGTTTCCCAGGTCTTCAATCTTAACGTCTAATGATTCCATCTTGGCTTCTGGAGCTAATAAAGGTTAAACCAACCGTAGTTTTCACAGTCAGCAATTGATTGGATTTGCGAATAGAGTGGGATGTTCGTGAGTACAGAGATAGGAATTTTGAGAGAACTGAGTGTCTATCTTCAGCAAAGGAATACCGGATTTGGCGACTCTAAAATTTTGGAGCGAGAAACGGGGTTCGAACCCGCGACCCCGACCTTGGCAAGGTCGTGCTCTACCACTGAGCTATTCTCGCTCTTGGTACGAGAGGGGAGACTTGAACTCCCACATCGTTAAGATACCAGATCCTAAATCTGGCGCGTCTGCCAATTCCGCCACTCTCGCACTATTCTGCCGTTCAACTTCGGTAAGAATGGCGCGCCTGGTAGGATTCGAACCTACGACCTTTGGATTCGAAGTCCACTGCTCTATCCAGCTGAGCTACAAGCGCA
>JAOZRE010000601.1 GCA_029940215.1 bacterium
TGAACACATTCGAATATTTGGATGGCAGATTTTTTATCTCCTCGGGTGGTAAAACTGCAAATTGTGCCTGGAAAGCCTCTTCCCAGCCCATGGTGAGATTGGCTACATCTTTCTCAAGGGTTTCCAGATTTATATCATCCAGTTGCGGATGGTCCTGGGGAAACCAGAATACATGATGCGAATAAGCGTTTCTCCCAAGAGAGAAGCTATACTTGATTTCAGAATTGTATGAGAGCCGCTCTGCCAGTAGTTGATCGATCTTGATGAACAGCTCCTGGCTGAAGCGGTTGTTTGGCAGGCAGAAGGTTAAGCGGGCATAACGCCTTGCCGGCTGTGTAAATGTGCTTAGCTTGGTATTCTGGAAATCGCCAAAGTACATGTACTGCTGGAATATTGCGGACAGCTCAGGACGGTCAAGCCGAAACAGTTCACTTTTAGGTATGACATTGAAAAAATCATGGGCAATTTTGAACTGATGACCATGTTTCTCTTCCAGTACTTCCCCATCTACGGCGTTCTCCATAATGGCATTTACTTTCAATCTGGCCAGAGGGATTGCCATCGCAGGGGCTTTGTACGACCGGTTGGTAAAAAGGATGTAAAGAAAGACTATTTTGACATTAACGTTCGGGTCTCGCTTGCGACGGAATACCAGTTGTATACGTTCGCGGCGATGAACCATGGAAAACTCATTCAGTTCGATGACATTGATATTCAGCCCGGATTCCAGAAAATAACTGCCGATGCGGCCGATTTCTGCTGGCAAATCCTGGTCACTAATCTCTTTCTTCCGCCTGATATACCCCTGAGGATTCATTATTTGCTCCCAGGACAGGGACTCTGAAATATCCTCCTTGTTCAATTCGCCTGATCCAAGCAGAATAACATTTCCTTCGTTAAACCAGTTAAAAAGCCTTCTTCGTTCACTCTCCATCAAAGATTCGGACTCCTCAGTCTTTTCTTTATATGAGTATGAGTCAACAACCTTTGTCATCGCCCCAAAATCCTCTGTCACCGTGTAAACCATTCGTAAGACGGACAATACATCCTGCTGCAGGAGATCCTGTTCATTCATATTGAAATTTTCGATGATACAGCAACAGTAAACATAATTCAGGGATGTGTCGTCTGATATCTTATCAATATCAGATATCTGGTTGTCAGAAGTCTGGGAGATAGCCAGGACGGGATAGGTGATCAGTGACAAGCGGTGCTTCTTTCCGTGCAGGTATTCAATGAGACTGTCTACAATGAAATGCCGGTCCTTTAACAGGACATCGAGTATAACTGAAACACCATAGTTTTCAGCAGTTTCAATGGTCAAAGGGGAAACACTCACCGTGACCTGCTCATTGCAGGAAGCCTCGACAAAATCATAGCGTTGCTTGATGAATTGATGTAGTTGCTCTGTGCTGGCATCCTGCAGAACTTCGATGGGCAGCTTCGGGCAAAGAATCTCCATGAATTTTTCTGTTGCTTTCTCATTTTTGACGTCGGTATCTGTTTTGATAAAATTGCTGATTTCATGGATTTTTGTGCGCAATAATTCATCTTTTTGCCGGTTGACGGACATGATGTTTTTTGCAATTCCCATAATAGGTACCCTTAATAGATGCACACCAATTAAAAACTGAAAATTATAAAATGTAAAATGATAACTGCAGGTTGTAGATTGTTATAAACGGCATTCCCGTGCGGATATCTACACACTGTTACAATTAACATGAACAAATTAGATGTGAAAAGAGAAAAACCACTGCTGGTTACAAAAACAATTGTGTAAATCATTATAAGTATCCTAAAAAAATTAATTGCTTTTGGCTGTTGACAAAGGTCGAGAAGGATATATAAACTTAAATCTTACTTGAGTGAGAATTTCAAAACACATACCGCGGGGTGGAGCAGTTCGGTAGCTCGTCGG
>JAOZRE010000253.1 GCA_029940215.1 bacterium
GCATCAAAAATCCATCTCATCCAGGATGACATCTTTAAAAAGTTTTTTGGCTGGTTTTTTCTGGACCTCGGTTTTATCCGATGCTCGTCTACAATATGATTCTGCAAGAGAGATAGCTGTTTTCTCCCAGCTTTCGGAAACTTGCGCCCGTTTCTCAGCTTTTTGCGACAAATGTGAATGTTTTGCTTTCAACTGCTCAATTAGTTTGTACCCACGATCGGCCAGTGTATTGAATCGGTCATTTAAGTCTATTTTTTGACGCACTCCCCGGTTATCTATTCTCTCCACTACCTCGGGAAAATAAATATTCTTTGTCATCAAATCCAGATTTTTCGGCGCCTTTTCCAGAATATCCAGGATAAAGGGCATATCCAGCAAACGCCAATCTACCGATTTCTGGATGATCCAGATCATTTTCCGAAACGGGTCAATGGTCGACTGGGAGTTAAGTTTTATGTCGGAGGCGAATGTTTCAATGGTGTCCAGGCAGTATTGAAAAAGCTCTCTGGCAAGCTGTTGTTGTTCTTCCAGCTCCTTTGAATTTCTCATAATTTCAAAGGGACTGATCTGCTTCATCAGCAGGTCCTCTTTGATACCGTTTTCTCGAAACTTTCTGATAGCCCCTGAACTGACCACTTTGAATTTAAAAGCCGTTTCCAAAACAGTCGCTCTAATTCTCCTGGCCAATAGCAGGATGTTGTCATTGACGCTTGTCTCCATTTTTTTCGCGATCAACAAGGCATGCTTTTTAAGATAGGGAGTTCTGGCAAAGACAATAGCCTGCTTCATTAGCATATTGATTAAATCATTTGCCCGCATTCCTTTAGAAAAATAGCTTCTATCTTCAGACTCTTTTTCGGTAAAATCTTTCGATCTTCTACATTGGCTGACCGCAATTTCAATATCAAGCTGTGTGGGGCCTTCCATGATATTCAATCTCAATCTGGGAATACGCAAATCTCTACTTAACTTCGAAAAATCTGTTAAATAGTCTTTGATTTCCAGGAGGTGGTTTACAATTTTCAGCGTTTTCCACAATTCCTGCTTTCTTTTTTCCAGAGAGGTGCCTTCAGCATATTTGATATAGGTTATCTCATAGATCAATCTTGCCTTCAGCGTCAGTAGATATCTGATATAGCTGTCCGTAAACCAGTGAATGTTAAACTGATTAATACCAGTCTCTTTGCAGATGGCTCTTTCAAAATACGTCAGTGACCGCTGCAGCGTTCCAAGCTTTTTTAAATTATGTTTTCTTTCGTTCGGGGTGAATTTCCGACTGATTTTTTCTGTCTCTGTATCGGCTTTTTTGGGTAAAGTGCTTCTGAAAAGATCCTCTCCATCACCCGTTATGGAAAGGGTAAATGACTTCAAAAGCTGAAAAAGTCCCCTAATGGTATCTGTTTCATATAAATGAGCGTATTGACCCTCCTGTTTGGTAATTTGTTTCTCATCGTAGATGGATTTATCAGAAATATCTGTTTGGGTATTTAGGGTCAAAATCACATTCACCAGGTTACTCATTTGTTGTCTAAGTGAGTTAACCGAGGAAGATTCCGTACTCGTTTTTGCTGCCTTGTTAAATAGATTGAAAATAGTCTGGAAGATGCCAAACGACTCTCTGACGCCGATGATTTTATCCTTATTCTGAAAACAGACTGAAAGCTTGTCGGGATGATGTTCCTGAATCAGTTCCAATAGCTCTCTTTCAGAAGAGGCACTCTGGGTCTTGTTCCCAGAGAAGATATTCACCGCCCTTTCCAGTTCATCAGACTTGAGTGGCTTGTTTCTCAAGTCTCCTTTGGGTAAAACGCCGGGACCCGGCTTCTCGTTTGGTAAAAACAGCCCATTCTCCAAGAGCCAGTTGACTTCATGCTCAGCTAGCGGTTCACCTTTTTTTTCAAGTTCGACGAATTTGTCCAGAAGGTGTTTATGTTTTTTCTCACGGTCTTGTCTGCTCTCGGCGGATTCGCCCGTAACATTTTGTAAGCCGGTCTCTTTCTCAGAATTAGCCATATGTTGGAAAGCAATTATCGTTTAAAAGAGTAATCCAATCCGTTCATTAAAGCCTTATATCAAAATGACATCACGATTGAAATGGCGTTTACAGGGGTATTTTTTTTAGCAACCAGGGGGCGTAGCTGCTACACACCCCTGGACAATTTTTCTCCCAGTTTTCTGGCGGCTTTCAGTACGGTCTCATTCTTCTCAATCTCACCTTTCTCCAGGGCACTTCCGTAAACAATTCCAGCAATTTTTGCGCCTACATACTTGAAGGAGTCCTGAAAGCTGCGAATCGCATTTATCGCACCTGATGTGAATGGATCCGTATCACCGTAGGTTATGGCTATCCCGATTTTTTTCTTAAACGGGTCTTTTCCATATTTTGCCAGCGCAAAGCAGCGATCCAGCCAGAGCTTGGTCTGGGTTGACATATTAAACCAATGCACAGGTGTCGTGATCACCCAGGCGTCTGCCTCAATCAGTTTGGGGAAAATATCCTGCATGTCATCCTTAATGGCACACCCCTTACTGTCCGATTTTTGACAGGTCCAGCATGCCTGGCAGGCTTTGATATCCATTTCCTGGATAAACAGGGATTCAACTTCGGCTCCCCCTGATGTTGCCCCTTCAGCGATCTCGCGAGCCAGTGCGGCACTATTCCCCTTCTTGCGTGGACTACCCAATAAAATCAGTACTTTTTGTTTTTTATCATTATCTGACATTCATTCTCCTGCTATGATCAAAAAAGTTAATCGACCGGCCATCCTGAAATCGATGGGCGGTCACATGAATTGGCTTTAAAACGTCCATTTTCACCCGGTTTTAGCAGATCTGTGAGTTGTTGTATAGCGTGAATGGAGCCGTATCAAGCAGCCTGCTATACAGTCACCGTAAACCCTCTCATAAACATAACAAGAAACCATGGTAAATATTCAGTTTTTATTCTTTGAGATTTTGATGCTTATCCTGGTGGCCCTCTGCTTTCGACATGCCCGGAAAGAGGGTATCCAGGCCGTGCTGAGGCTCTTTGCCGGAATCCTCTTCGGTGTCATGCTGGAGTGGGCGACCATCAAGCAGTTGGAAGCCTATTCGTATGGAACCTTCCTGCTGATGATCGATAATATCCCGATCAGTATTGGAATGGGGTGGGGGGTTATTCTATACAGTTCTATGCTCTTCTCGGATCATTGCCGGATCAATGAGTGGTTCCGCCCCGTCCTCGATGGGCTTTTGGCCTTGAATATCGACCTGGCCATGGACGCCATTGCCATCCGGATTGGCATGTGGGACTGGGGTGGTGGGCTGTCCTATGATTATTTCGGCGTGCCCTATGAGAACTTCTGGGCCTGGTTCTGGGTGATCTTCTCTTTTTCAATGGCGTTCAGGGTCTTGAACCGACTGCCGGGGAAACTCGCCATATATATAGCCCCACTGGGAAGTATACCTCTGGGCGTGATAGGTGTCTTGAGTGCAAACCGGATCATTGTGTCGTACATCCCCCAAAATCATGATCTGACAACCATCGCCATTATTTTTCTGGGAGGTCTGCTCTTTATTCTCTCCCGCAAGCCCAATCCTGACCACGCTCAGATGGACAGCCTGGTCATGTGGGTGCCTGTGGGGTTTCACCTCTACTTTTTAATCATTGGTGTGATCTCGGGGGCGATCTTTTCCTCCTGGGCTATTTTAACTGTCAGCCTGGCAATGGCTCTCATAGCAGGCTATATCCACTATCCGGTGATTCGCTCCCGCTGATCCTTTCGCCTGAGTTTTGCAAATAACCCGGGGTTGACGAAAAATAGGTGGATTAGAAATAGAAGCCCAAAAAACCTTACGGTGTTCAGAAACAGACCGGGATATTTGGAAAAAAAGCTCCCGCCGGATGTCCTGCTGTATGACAATTGCGCAACCCCAGCGCTTTGTTTCCAGCTTTCAGCAAGATAAATAACCCGCCCGTTGGGCAGCACCACCGAAGATCTGCCGTTGTTGATAACATGAATTACCGGCACCCTGTTTTCAACAGCCCTCAGGGCATTGGATGACCGGTGCTGTTCCGACTGGCCTTCCTTTCCATACCAGCCGTCATTACTCTGGGTCAGGATAACCTTTCCTGCCGGGTTGTCCCTGACGGACTCGGCTACGAACTGGCTGAATTGAATCTCATAGCAGACCAGAGGCGTGATTTTCATACCGGCGGTGTCAAATACCACCACCTTGTCACCAGGTGTGATGTTGGACAGTCCAAACGATTCAACCAGCCCTTCAAACCGGCTGAAAAAAGGAACGTACTCTCCCAGGGGAACCAGATATCTCTTGTGATACATCCCGCCAAGCTGTCCATCTTTTTTGATCCAGATGGAGCTGTTTCTATAGATGGGTTTCTCTTTCTTAAACATGACCGGCGTATCATGCAGAATCAGGGGGACCCCTGTGCCAGCGACGAATTGGCGGTAGGATTTCGTGACACTGCTGTAGTTCAGGTAGGCCCTGAAATGCCCCTCAGGCCAGATAACAAGCTCTGCACCCTCCCTGATGACCTTCCTGCTCAATTCCATCTCAAGGGGACGCTCCAGCGTGTCACCTTTTTCTTCAGGCGTTTCCGTCAGGAATGATGCGCGATTGGGTTGAATGATCCCGATCTTTTTCACTTCCCAGTTTTCAATCTCTCTGTCCCATTGGTGCAGGGAATAGGTACCGTAGGAGAACCAGGCAACAATCACCAGCAGTGCAACCCCCAGCGACCTGATACCTTCCCTCGTGCGAATGAGTTGAATAAGCTTGAAGATCGTGATGTTCACCAGGGCAACCATGAAATCGACCCCGAACACCCCGGTAAATTCTGAGGCCTGAATGGCAGGCAGAAATCCGCCTATGCTATTTGCCAGGTTGAAGTAGAACAGATTCGGGAAGAAAGACCAGATCGAGACAACAACAACAGGAAAAAGGACGATCTCCGGGATCTTCGTATGCCTCCTGACGTAAGCATATATCAGGAATATCAGGCAGAAAATCTGGGAAATGTAAAACCCGTTGAACAACCAGAACACATAATCGAAGGGAAAGGGCGTGCCGACAAACTCCCTGCCCAGAAACCGCAGCCAGCTGTAGCTGCAGCAGATCAAAATCATCCCGGAGATGAGAGAGTAGATATAGATCTTCCGATAAGAGCTTTCCTCTGCAATGAATAACAGGGGGACAAAGCCAACCAGGGCCAGCAGGTGGACATTGTTGTCCGGAAACGCCAGATACAGCATTAACCCTGCGAACATTGCTTTCAGAATGTTCTGATAGTCACTGGCAACCAGATTAATGAGTTGTCTAAGTTTCATTCAGTGCAGGGTTTTATGCTGATTGCGGATTGACGAAACCAGGGGATGTTGAGGGCATGGTGCCACTGATCAGGCGAGTGAGCTGTCAAAAATAAACTCGACCACACCAGCGAAATCACCATCATCATCATTATAGAACGGGCTATTGACTATCGTAATCTTCCCGTCAGGGATATCCACGGTGTAATGATACAGGGTTCTCGTTTTCTCCAGATACTCCTGGTAGTGAATTTTTATCATTTCCGTGGTTTCAGGCTTATGCAATTCAAGGATGGATCGCCCCACATAATCACCGGTTCCAAATGCAAGCTTGAAGAACTCTATGCTTTTCTCATTTTGATAAATGACCTTGTAGTTGGCATCTGCTACGATAACTGCCGTCTTGAGGTTCTTGAACAGTTTGATAGTCGGTTCCATTCAGAATTGCCCGGGTTTCAGGGTTTAAAATTAATCTGTATCAGCCTCATCAGCAAAGAAACTGGCAGGTTGGAAATACAGTCTATACGTCTTCTGGATGGTAAAGAACCGTTTCCCCGGCGTCAAGGCGTTTAAACCCTGAATAGGTGTGTCCGGTGTAAAGGGTTTACACCGGACACGGGGAGTCAATTTCCTTTGCAATAGCTGATTGATCCCTTTATACAGATCCTGCCATCCACCCACATCGCCCCGCTGAAATCCGCTCCGTGATACATCTCCGGTTCGGGTAACAGCACCTTGTAAAGTGTGGCCTGCTTGAAGTCAGCGCCTCGCAGATCAGACTCCCTCAAGTCAGCATCAGTCAGGTCGATCCGCGATAACGGCGCCTTATCCAGTGCGCACCTCTGGCAGCATTTCGTCTGCAGCAGTTTCTCCCAATGCCTCCGGTTATATGCCTCCAGATCATCAATACCCACCATCAGCACACACAGGCCAAGTATAAATCCTATCAACCTCTTTCCCATGTCTTCCCCAGAGAGATGCTTTATCCGTTGCTTATATAGCTTTCAAATACCACGGTAGCGGCCGGCAGGCAATCCCAAAGCATCATTCAACAGATTTTGATGGGCTGAAAAACAGTCATCAATTGAAAACAACCAGTAGATGGTTCAGATTGACATTAAAGCGTCATGATGTTATGATGCTGTTACTAACCAATTGGAGATAAACCCATGGCAACACTTTCAAAGCGCTCAACCATATACCTGGACCCCGCCCTTCATCAGGCACTGCGGCTCAAATCCCTTGAAACATCCCGATCGATGTCAGAAATCATTAATGATGCTGTAAGAGAGGCTCTTGCAGAGGATGCAGAGGATCTGGCTGCATTTGGTGAAAGGATCAACGAGCCACTGATCAGTTACGAACAGATGGTAAAAAAGCTAAAAGAAGATGGCCATATATAAAATCTTCTTTAAAAAATCAGTGTGGAAAGATTTCAAAGCGATCCCTGGGAAGGACCTGGTCAAAATCCTTGAATGTATCAATTCACTGGCCGATAACCCGCGCCAACCCGGCAGCATGAAGCTGAGTGGTCAGGAAAAATACCGCCTCCGGCAGGGTCGATATTGCATTATTTATTCCATCCAGGATGAAGAACTTACCATCTGGATAGTCAAGGTTGCTCACAGAAAAAAGGTTTACCGCTACTAACCCCATATCCCCTGCAAAAAGGAATTATCATTTCAGTTCAAACGTTTCCAGGCGGTCTTCGATTTCCCGG
>JAOZRE010000254.1 GCA_029940215.1 bacterium
ATATAATTTTATGACGAGCACTTTAATTGATTGATGACCATATAAGCTCAGTTCAGCTCGTAATGAAGTAATAAAGCTTCATTGATTTCTTTTATTGTTGAATCAGGCAACGTACCCAGGTTTTTAATCAACCGGATCTTATCAACCGCTCTTGTCTGGTTAACCATAACCTTCGATTTTTTGCTCAGTCCGCCTGTGCCTCTCGATATAAGAACCTCAAAGGAGTATACTCGCTTTACGTTTGAGGTTATTGGAGAGATTGAAACAATAGGTGAATTGATGTTATTAATGTTGTTGGAGACAATTACAGCGGGACGTGTTTTTTTTGCCTCTGCACCAATTGTTGGATCAAAATTAACAAGAAAAATATCGCCTTTTTTAATCAAGTCCATCTGATAGTGCCCCCTCAAGGTCTTGATTTATTTTTCGAATGTCCTTAGCCGCCTCTCTATATTCTTCTGCTAGCGTTTGTTCCCTTTTATTTTTTAATGATTCTCTAACAGCATTAGATATAAATCGGCTTCTTTGTCTTGATTTGACTTCTTTATTAAGCTCCCGAAAAAGGTTTTCAGGTATACTTATATTTAATCTCACCGTACCCATTGTGACCTCCTTTTGTGTTTTTATATACACAATATTATAGCATACTATTTATGTCAATATTTTATTACAATCCCAGCTAAAGAGGATCCTCAACCACCTTGATTTATGGAAGATAAGGGGTTGGTTTTTTGGATCAACCTGCTTACATCCGAAAACAGTGGAAACATTGCAAACCGTCAAACGGTTAACAGATGTCAAGTTTGTGGTAATTCAGGGTGCAGGCAATACATTTTGTGCGGGTGATGACATCACCGAGATGATAAAATGGGGTGACGATGAACATGGAGAAAGCACTCAAGGTGCAAATGGTGTCATGCGAAGAATTCGTGTATATCAAGACATGGCAAACCTGTTAGAGGAGCTGGACAAAATAACCATTTGTGCGGTGGATGGGATAGCTGTTGGAGGTGGGCTTGAAATTACGATGGCATCTGATTTTGTCATAGCAACAGAGCGTGCGATTTGGGGAATGCCTGAGGTGGATAGCGGAATTACGCCAGGATGGGGCGGAACCACCCGCATGTCAAGATATATCGGAAAACGTCGCACTAAAGAGGTTAATATAATTGGCGCACTACTGCCTGCTCAAAAAGCTGAAGAGTGGGGATTATGGAACAGGGTTGTACCGGTTGAAAATCTGGAGACAGAAGTTGAATCACTGTTGGAAGTGCTCAGGGTTAAGAACCAACAGGCCGTTCGCCAGCTAAAGTACATTATCAATCGTGGCTGCGAAACTGATCTGTACACTGCCCAAGGGTTCGAAATGTTGTCTGGTGGCCTAAGTGGGGCCGTCAATGGGTTTTGGGAAGTAGCTGACGCAGATAAAGGAAGCGGTGTCAGCAATTTTACCGAGAAAGGTGGTTTGTGGAAAAAACGGAGAAGCTTGGCAAAATCGTTCTGGGCTGACTGAGAATAGTCCTACGTCAAAGGGGTGGATGATTTAATTGATTTGCCATCTCGCATTGTAACCGAGCTTAATGCAGGTGTGCGTTGGTTGTCTTATTAAAAGTTTGCTTTTTTCTTCATGGGATAGTGATAGGTAATTGCCTTTTCGCAGTTTGGTACATTTTTGGGTTGGTATTGTGATACATTGATGATATCGACCTCCTTGCCGTTTTCTTCAGTGGTGTCGGTAATATAATCCTGTTGTTCCGCTTTCGCTCGCAGCCCGTGGGGTAAAAAAAGTAAAATCACCGTTAGAACATAGCTGAAAAGGAATAACAGGCAATATTGGCTTAATAATCAAGTATTATCAATTTACTGGCGGGTCCCCTTATTACCTGACAGGGACATCTGGTACAATCACCGGAAGAAATAACTTCCGGTGATTGAGCTAATCACAATGGTTAAAACTAGTTTGCTTTTTTAGGAAAGTAAACTTTCATCAGTAGATCATAGAAAATAATTGCCGCACCAATAATTACCATGAAATCCGGGACGATTCGAACATCTTTCCAAATCTCCATATGCGTCAAGGCATCTGGTAGTCGAGCGAAATAGTATCCGAACTCGAAAGCAATTCGTGACTGCTCAAAACCAAGTATCAGTAATGGGATCCCCATGACGATGATTCCGATAGTGGACAGCCAAAAACCAAGAGTTCCCAGTTTGTCATCCCATTCATGTCCCTCTGCCATGGCATTAGCACGCGCTGTCATATATAAAAAGGCGATGGCAATAAAACCGAATGCACCAAACAACGCCGCATGACCGTGAGGCATTATTAGCTGTGTTCCATGAGAGAAGTAGTTGATCGTCGGAGTATTAATCACCATCCCCAAAAATCCTGCACCATACCAGTTCAAAATACCAGCTCCGGCAACCCATAAAAAAGGCAGTGAGAAATAGAATGTATCACCCTGTTTTTTAATTTTATTTCTCTCTTTCAGCGCTTCAATCATTAACAGTGCGAGGGGCAGTGGTTCCAGTGCGGAGAAAATTCCGCCGATCGCTACCCAATACTCATCAAGTCCCTGCCACCAGTAATGGTGTCCGACTCCCAGTGTACCACTTAATATAATCAGGAACAGCTCAAACAACATGATCTTTTCTGCGGTTTTCCGAGTCACAAGCCCGAGACTCACAGTTAAGAATGCCAGCACACCTGCAGCAAAGAGTTCAAATGTCAGTTCTACCCATAAATGTACGACCCACCACCGGTAATAATCATCCACGGTATAGTTCGGTATGATCTTATGCACGGGCATCATTCCCGCCATATACAAGGTCGCGATACCAAATGCGGACCAGATGATCACTCCCACAAAAATATTGTTCTGTTTGGCCTTCCGGATCACCGAGAATACCATGCCGAACCACAATACCAGCCCTATAACCAAGCCAATATCCCAGATACGACCAAGATTCAGTAACTCTCGTCCTTCATTACCAAGCCAGAACCATGTCTCACGCATCCACCCTTGAGCGCCGGCGTAGATTCCAATTAATCCACCAGAACCGACAACGAGTAATGCCACCCACAGTACGTCAACCAACCAGGGGAATCGTAGGTCCTCTTCCGCAACTAATGGAGCAATCAGCATTCCACCGACAAGCCATCCAATCGCTACCCAAATAATTGCCAGGTTAGTATGCAATGCCCGCATCACATTAAAAGGCAGGATCTCCTGAGGGAAAATAAAGTTTTCCGCCGGTGACGAATAGATATGGGCCAGATATCCTCCCAAAACAACCTGTATCAGAAAAAAGAGGCTGACAATGGGAATATATTTTAACAATTTTTTCTGAGATGGGAAAAGTTTTGTAATCACCAGTGGTTTTTCCAGAGGATCATTTGGTTCTCGTTTATTCAAATACTCATAGAAAAAATAGATCACCAGGATTGTCGCAGCCCATAATAGCAGGAACTCCCATAATGATACCATGTGAGCATTCCAGCTCACTGTCTGGTCGAGCATGGGTTCCGGCGGCCAGTCATTAGACCAGGTAAGGTCTGTACCGGTTCGCTGGGAGGAGGCGACCAGCTGTGACCAGTCAAAGAATGCCGCGATTTTTTCAGCTTCGTTTTCAAGAATTACACCGCCTCTCCAGGCACGTTCTTTATCTCCATTCACCAGGAAATCAATAATATATGCCACATTTGCTTTAAATGCCAATGTGGATGCTTCCGTATACGTCGTTCGGGATTCCGTTAAGTGAGTCTTCTCTTTAAAATCGATAATTGTGCGCGCCTTGACGGCAGCTAGCTCCGGTTTTGAAAGGTCTTTTACGGCCTTGCCGAATTCCTGATTTGCATAATACGCATACAAAGATTCCGCTCGTTTATGCATGAATTCTGTGGAAAAATCAGGCCCCATATAAGCCCCCATTCCTAGTAACGAGCCATAATCCATCAAATCAAACTGCTGAAAATAACCCTTTCCTGCCACAACATCATCGTAGGTGTAAAGAACCTCACCACTGTGTGCTATAACTTGCTGTGGAATCGGTGGAACTTCTTTGGCCAGATTAGCCGTGAAATAAATCAGGATCGACACCATGATTATTCCGACGAACCAGAAAGAGACGTAGAGCCCTTTCCGGCTCAAAAATTTATCGAGTAGTGTCATCAAATCTCCAATACGAATTAAAAAAAAAGGGGGGTGGGGAAACATATATGATACAAAATTCTCCTGTTCTTTGCAATAAGGAGTAATTTTTTTCAGTTTAAATAGAGAGTTTGAGCTCAATTTTTAAGGAGAGAGATGGTGATAGGAATCGGAATGTGTCACTGGATTTGAGACACGAATTTGAAAAAATTAAACTCTAACCAGATCGCTTATCCAGATTGATACTGAAACATTCATCATCAGGCACAGGCGGGTTTATCCAAACCGCTTTGGGAACTCAGGGCAGTACTTGAGCGTTTTAAACTGCGACTCCGAGTAGGGGTTATCGTTGCTGACATGAGGCCGGCTGTGGGTTTTGGTTACCCCCAGATCAGCCAGGAGAAAAGCAACCCCCTTGGATTTCATACTGGATCCCCGGTCAGCATGGATCGTGAGCTGTCCTGGTTGAATCGACTGTTTCGGGCAGCTCTCCTGAATCAGCCTCTTAGCCAGGGCCGTCTGCTCCCGGTGAGCAACCATCCAGCCGACAACGTACCGGCTGTATATGTCGATTATGACATACAGGTGAAAGTAGTTCCATTTGGCGGGTCCCTTGAGCTTGGTTATATCACAGGACCAGACTTGATTCTGGCGTGTTGCCAGCAGTTCCGGTTTGCAGTATCGAGGCCGTTGAACCTGTTTACGGCGTTTTGTGACGCATCCATGCTCTGATGAGAGAATACGGTACATGGTACGAATCGAACAGTGGTACTCGCCCTCGTCCAGAAGAGTGGCATATATCTGGTGTGGGGCTTTATCTACAAAACGTTCCGAATGAAGGATATCAACAACACCCTGTCTCTCCTCTGGACTAAGTGCCAAAGGAGGTGAGGCCTTGCTATCCAGATTAACAGGAGTATCTTTGGGCTTCACATCCGACGATAAAAGGTTGCACGAGGCATCTGAAGTACCTCACAAGCTGCTTTGATGCCGACATGATGCCCCAGATTTTGGGCCGCTTTCATGATTCGTTCGCGACCTTAACAGCAAATAATATGGTTTGTATAAGCGCTCCTGTTGTGATAGTAGAAAATATGTATTAAGAGTATGTTCCTATTGACTTTTAACTTAAACACTTGACAGTCTGGAGTTCTCCTCGTCATGCCGTATTTGCAAAGACATTGATACATTAAAACCAACATCCTTGGTTAATGTTCCAACTCTCTATCAACTCATGATGGAAAACCCCCTGTTCAAAACAATCGATTTATCCGCTATTAAATACTGCATGTCAGGGGCAGCCCCCTTTGACAATGATTCCTTTCGCTTGCTGGAATCTTTTGTTGGCGAAGGAAAAGTTGTTGAGCTCTATGGAATGACAGAAACCAGTCCGCTGATTACAGTTAACCCCATATTTGGTAAAAAGAAAATCGGCTCTGTCGGTATTCCTGCTCAAAATACCCGGGTTAAAATTGTTGATACGGAAACAGGTGAAAAAGAGATGCCGGTTGGAGAACCGGGAGAATTGATTGTCAACGGCCCCCAGGTGATGAAAGGATATCATGGAAACCCCAAGGCCACAGACGAAACGCTTAGAGATTTTCAAGGAGAAAAATGGCTTTATACCGGAAATGTGGCACAAATGGATGAAGATGGATACTTCTTTATTGTTGACCGCACAAAGGATATTATGCTATTGGTTGGCGGTTTCAATGTCTATTCCAAGCAAATTGAAGAAACTCTATATGAGATTCCTGAAGTGGATCTCTGTGCAATTATCGGGAAATCAAATCCGGACAGACCCGGCAGCGAACTTGTCAGAGCAGTTATTCAACTCGCAGTCCCGGCAAAAGGAGATGATCCCAAAGTGTTGGAAGAAAAAATAATTGCACACTGTAAAGAAAACCTGGTCGCTTACAAGGTTCCGAAAATAGTGGAGTTTGTGGATGAAATCCCCCTCACTGCTGTCGGAAAAATAGATAAAAAGGCCATGAGAAATTAAAAAATAAAAAAGGAGAAAGACCACATGATAAACAATATGACCCTTGATCAAATTTCAGCACTGATTGATGCATTGCCCTTTGAACTTATGTTTGTTGATGAAAATGACACCGTACAATATGGAAATAAATTAGACACACGACTGTTTCGGTTTAAAAGCGATAAAATGGCAGGAAGGGATATACGATCCTGCCATCCCAAAAAAGTTGTTTCAAAAGTCGAAAAAATTCTATCTGATTTCAAAGCCGGTAAGGCTGATGAAGCTGAATTCTGGATTCCCAGCCTGGCGCCCAAAATACTCAACAGGTTTATAGCCCTGCGGGATGAAACTGGAAAATACCTGGGAATTCTAGAATACGTTCTTGACTTTAATGCAATAGAACAGATCGCCATCGACAAAAAGGATGCTCCAAAGCGATGACTTTGCGCAATGTTTCCCGGCTATAGATAGCCGGGAGCTTCATACACTGGTTTCAAGCCTCTTGAATCCTTCTGTTAAAAAGGACCCCCCAGGGATAGTTGATAATCGTAGTCAACTCGCCTCCTTTATCACCATACGCATAATCAATGCGATAGCCCAGGCCCAGTGATAGGTAATTGCTTTTTCGCAGTTTGGTAGATTTTGGGTCTTTTATCAGACTCAACCTTAAAGAGAATCAATTTACAGGGGGAGGGGTAAAATGGTGAAAGTGACAAAATGTCAATAAAACTGGGGCCTCGCGGGGGGAGTTGTCATTGGATTGACGTAAAGGAGTTGTGAAAAGGAATCATTGAAGTAACAAGAATATTGCTACTTCTTGATATGTTGGCGATGGTGATCTGGGTCCAATAACGTTTTTCCCTGCCAAACTTGCTCTCCCTAG
>JAOZRE010000255.1 GCA_029940215.1 bacterium
ATCCAGCATGATGCAGACCGGTTTTTTGTGGATGGTTTTGATATCCTTTGGCAGCTTGGTGTGTTCTGGTGAAACCTTTGGGTTCTTTGGCTTCTTCCCCAGAAAAACGGACTTCCGTTCCCATGTCTTCCAATGAATGGGACCCGCCTCTGGAAGCGGGTCGAAGTGAAACCCCATCTTGCGAAGACGTTTTCCGGATCCATCCCCAATCAGAAACTCGGCCAGTTCATCGATGCGCTCTTTGGGCAAATCCGGAAGATCCTGGAGGGTCCTTGTCACTTTATTGAAGAGGAGGTCACGCTTTTCTCGTGGCTGTCGGTAGTATGAGGCTGCATACAAATAAGAGGTCAGGTGGTAACGAAAGCGGATGGTCTGGAGCAGCAGTTTATCAGGCACCGGGTTCTTCAGTAATTTGGGTAGATCGATGGCCACCCGGTTGTTGCTGTCCAGTGACAGGGATGGGAAGGGGAATTCTCCGGTTGGACTGCGGCAGATGGTCTCGAAAAATTTGTCCAGTTCGTGGACGTTCAGGGGTATGGTACCGGCTTCGATCCAGCTCAGGACGGTGGCATGGTTGTCCCGTGTTAAATTGGACCGGTTCTTCCTGCGGATATTTCCTCTGGACAAAAGTAACTTCTGGGCGTGGGGTGGAATATCCAGAATCCTGGCCAGATAATTTGTGAACAGGGACAAAAACTCGGCGTTTTGTTGGTTGGCTTTGTTGATGATTTCAGTTTCGACGTCCAGGGTTCCTTCGATATCGACTGTCAGCAGGTCGTAGGTGATGACCATGATCAACAGTCGCGATAGAGATTTGAGGATGCTGACCTGCCCTTTTATTATCTCATGGTCCGCCAGGAACTTGTCCCTGTTGAAATCCAGATTGGCCCCGGTAGTATAGGGGCGAATATCAAACCCGAATGCTGCAGGAAAGAAATATTTCAGGTCTTTCCGGATCAGCTTGGTCCCCTCTGCCTTATTGAAAAACGGGGTGTCGGGACGGTTTACGCAAAACGCTGTGACAGCCTGGCAGATCCTGGACATCAGGTTGGATCGTGGATTTTCCGAGATTTCCAGAGAGATCTCTTCCAGGCGTTTGACCCTGAATGTTAAAAAAGCGTCAAGAGTGGCGTCCATTGGTGAATTAAGGTTTTTTTAAGTGGGTTTTCGCCTTCAAGCTCTCTTTCAGCAATGCCTGTCAGCAATTCCTATAACCTAATGCATCCGCCTGCCATCGTCAATTCACGCTGATGCTTTAGCCGGGTCACGGTGCGGTGGCGCCGTGCAGGTGATGGCTGCTTCCTTGACAGTTTTCCAGACAACCTGAATACTCCAGGCATATTTTTAACGTCTTCTCTTCAGGAAACTTTGTAACATCGCCTGTCATAATAACCTGTCATGTCCGTCATACTGTTGATCATCCTGATACCGCTTGCATTTGTGATTGGGATCGGAGCCAGTGCTATTGGCGCAACCGCCTGGATGTTGCTGTTGCCTGTTCTGTTTGTCATGTTTGGATTTAATCTTTATTACACCATCCTGATCAGCCTGCTGATTGACTGTGGCAACGCGTTGATCATGACTGTTTTTGCCAGCCAGAACCAGCAGATTGATGTAAAGATGGGTTTAAAACTGTCCCTGCTTGCATCAATATTTGTGGTGATCGGGGTCTCTCTGGGGACAACCTTCATCCCCGATCATCAGGACCTGTTCAAAAACCCTTCCAATGTTGGCACCCTTTTGTTTGCACTGGCCTTTTTGCGCAGAGGATATAAACAGGGAAAGCTGGAAGCTGCCAAGGCAGACGCAGCGGTTGAGGTCTCTCCCGGAGACAAGGTTGTCACCCTTGCAACCGGTGGGGGGCTCCGGCCCCTGTTGATCTATCCTGGTTTGATGTTTGTGGCCACTCAGAGTGGTCTTGTTGGTATCGGTGGGGGGCTGATGTATGCTGTTTTGCTGATGTTCTGCTCTGCCTTCCCAACGCTGAAAGCAACCGGGACGGCCATGTTGATCACCCTGGTGACAACAATGGTTGCTGCAACGGGTATTTTTTTCCAGCTTCCAGTCGAAAGTAGCCTGGATCGCCCGAAGGTTATTTTAATTCTCCTCCTTGTTTTCATCTCCATGATCGGTACCATCCTGGGCGCGCGTATAGCGTATTCCCTGTCCCTCAAGAAACTGAACTACCTGATCGGGGTGGTGCTCATGTCTGCAGCCTTCGTGGCGTTTTCTCAGAGCCTGGTTTTCGGCTCTTGAACAACAGCCGGATTTGATGATAGAATGGTTAGGGATCGTACAAAAATAACTTGGTATAAGCTGTCCACAAAAGTCCTATAAAGACCGGACATTTTGCCGGCACAATGCCAAGTAATTTTTGAGCCGACCCTTAACCGAGTGGCCAGCTGTTAAATGCAGGAATCTTTTAACAAGAGCAAGCGGATGATACGATGAAGCAACTACCAGAAGGGTTTTTACTGATTGTGAAGAAGGCCTGTCCCACCTGTGAGCTGATAGAGCCGGTAATTTACGAGATGTCAGCGGCAGGGTTGCAGATGACGATCTACAGTCAGGACGATCCTGCCTTTCCGGCTGAATCTGAAGCGGTTCTGTACGATGAAAGTCTGGAAATCTCATATGATCTGGATATAGAAACGGTCCCAACCCTGATCAGGGTTCGGGAGGGCAGCGAGGTTGCCAGGCTGGTTGGCTGGCATCGGGAAGAGTGGCAGGCAATGACCGGAGTGTCAGCTCTGGGAACCGGCCTACCGGATTATCGTCCGGGTTGCGGGGCGTTGAATGTGGATCCGGGGATGCAGCGGGAGCTGGCGGCCCGGTTTGGCATTTCCGGATTGGCGGCCCGGCGTGTTGAGGTGGCTGAAATATCTGATGAGATGGAAACCTGTTTTGAGAAGGGCTGGACAGACGGTCTGCCCGTGGTTCCGCCGACTCCGGAACGGGTTCTGGCCATGTTGAAAGGCACCAGCCGGTCCCCTGATGAGGTGGTTGCTGTTGTTGCGCCCAATAAGGTCCCCTGCAGTGTCGAAAAGGTGGCGATCAATGCGGTGCTGGCCGGGTGCAAGCCGGAGTACCTGCCGGTAGTTCTGGCGGCCGTTGAGGCCGCCAGTCTGGATGAATTCTGCATGCAGGGCCTTCTGGCCACGACCTATTTTTCGGCACCGGTGGTGATTGTTAATGGCCCTATCCGGCATGCGATCCGTATGAATTCGGGAATTAATGCAATGGGGCAGGGGAATCGGGCCAATGCAACCATTGGCCGAGCGTTGCAGCTGGTTATCCGTAACGTAGGCGGCGGCGAACCCGGTGGTGTCGATCGGTCGACACTGGGCAGCCCGGGAAAGTACACTTTTTGTTTTGCCGAGGACGAAGAGGGCTCACCATGGGAATCCTTCGCGGTACAAAGTGGGTACGCTCCGGAATTATCTACTGTGACCCTGTTTCCCGGCCATGGTATTCATGAAATTTTTGATCAGCTGTCCCGCACCCCGGAGTCCCTTGCCCGCACCATAGCCAGCTGCCTGCTGTCGGTGGCTCACCCAAAAATCTGTATGGCTTCGGATGCGGTTCTGGTGATCTCGCCTGAGCATGCAGCGGTTTTCAGGGAGGCCGGCTGGACAAAGCAGAAGCTGCTGGCGGAACTTCACAATCTGCTGCAGCGCCCCGGCAGTGAATTGGTGCGTGGTGTGGACGGCATTGCAGAGGGATTGCCCGAAGCGTTTGCCGACAACCCGGCCATACCCAAATTCAAGGAGAATGGTCTGATGATTGTTCATGCAGGGGGGAAGGCCGGAAAATTTTCTGCCATCATCAGCGGCTGGATTGCCAGCGGCTCGATGGGCAGCCAGATTGTGACCAGGGAGATTAACCAATGAAAATGAATACCGTTTTGATGGACCCGACGGCTGAGCTTGCACCGGTTGAAAGGACGCGCCTGCCGCGACCCGACAGCCTGGTCGGCAAGACAGTGGGCTTGCTGGACATTTCAAAAGCACGGGGTGAGGTTTTTCTGGCACGTCTTGGCGAGTTGATGGCTGCTGATGGGATATCGGTTCGCCACTACAAAAAGCCAACCTTTGCCAGGGTTGCGCCACTTGAGCTGCTCCAGCAGATGTCGGTGGAGGTGGACCTGGTGGTAGAGGCATTGGCCGATTGAGGCTCCTGCACATCATGCAGTGTGCATGATATCCTGGAGCTGGAAAATCGCAACATACCGGCAGCCTTTATCGCTTCAGATGAGTTCATTGACGCGACCCGCGCGCAATCGGTGTCTGCAGGATTTGAACCAGCTGCCGTTTATGTGCCGCACCCCATTCAGGATCGAACGGATGAGGAGATGGCTGAGCTGGCTGAATCAGCCTATGCCGACATCACCAGGTCCATCAGCACTATGACCGGCTGAGAGAAGTCGGCAGTCAGGAATGAAAAAGCAACGGATCAAAGGGTGCGCCGTTAAAAGGTTGATAAAACCTCGTGGAAATGAGACAATTTGAAGATATCAAGGGATGATAAATCGAAGTCATCTCAAAAAACTGCCTGCAGGCAACCGTATTTTATCTCTGAAACAACCTCTGCAACTTATCAGGAATGACTGTCAGCAAGGATATTAGAATTTTAGTCGTAGACGACTCGGTCGGCATACGGATGGCTGCTAAAAAGACATTTCAAAACCTCGGATTTAAACAGGTTACTGTGGCGGATGACGGTACAACTGCCCTGGCGGAACTGAAAAATTCAACCTTTGATCTCGTGGTGGCTGACTGGAATATGCCCAAGATGTCAGGTGTTGACCTGCTCGAAGCCATGCGACAAGAGAAAACCCTCGAGAAGATCCCCTTTCTGCTGGTAACCGGAGAAGATAACCAGGAAAACCTGATGGAGGCGATGAAAGCCGGGATCAGCAACTTCATGACAAAACCATATGATGCGAAGGTTCTTTCAGAGAAGATTGAAAGGATTTTTGCCTTCAAAAAGGAGCAAGAGGGCCGAAACGAATAAAATCCGGTTTCTGTGGTATCTGTCCCCATACGCACTTTTCCTGTCAGCCCCTACGGTATTTTTAATTACGGGCTTCAATGAAGTCCAATTTCAACTGTGATATCAATTGACAAATTGATATTATTCTGGAAAAACGAAATACACCAATCTTAAAATAACCTGATTGTCTTGTTATCTGTCTGAAAAAACTTCAGATGGCGCTGTTCAGGGCGGTAGTCTGAGCAGCCTGGCCCTGTGGTGCTCAATCGGTTTTTTCGATCTTTTCTCTAACAAAGGTCACAATAGCGACGGGGGGAAACTTGAAATCGCTTAAATATCTGTTGATGATCCTGTTCATGTCTGCCGGGCTTACCGGTCTGGTTGAAGCTGCAGGCATTGATCCGAATATTATCATATTCAGCCAGTCTCATGGACCGGTCAGTCATGAAACCCGGACAGGCGGGGTACTTAAAATCGGCGTGACTTCTTTTTTCAAGATTCAGGAAATTACCGTTAATGGCGACCGGGTATCGGTTTCTGGCGACTCTGTCGCAAACATTGAGTTTCCATACCAGCTGACTCAGGGGAGTAACGAATTCAAGGTGGTTGTGGTGACTGAAAAAGGAGAGAGCGAAAAGCGGTTCACGATTAACCTGGGCAAAAAACCGGTTGCAGGCGGAAAAGACTTTCAGCTCATTGGAATTGCAGGTGTATCCAGTCTGGATAATGTGGCAACCGCGTCGGAGAATGAGCAGAGTGGTACCAAACTGTCCCTGATCGTTGTCCCGCAATACGACCTGAAAATGAGCAGGCGGGCAAAGCTGCGACTGAAGGGAATCATACTCAGGGAACGGTTCTCAGAGAGCGATTTTTCATCACATGAAATATCTTACACCCAGGTATTTGTGCAGTGGATTCAGAATAAAACAGCGCTGGGTGATGTCAGTGTCGGTGCAGGGGTAAATGATATCCGCACCAACAACGAGAATCCACTGCTGGGTGAAGATGAGTCGATGATCGAAACAGTCCTGTCCGCTGGACTGATACAGAAACTCTCAGCTGACCTCTCCTGGAACCTGAAGTTCGAACTGAAATTAAGGGACTCCACGGAAGAGGTCACATCAGAAAATGATGATGCAGATGCCAGGGATGCAGGACTGGAGGCCGGCCTTGGGTTTAAACGCTCAGGAATCAAGGGGACTGCCAGGATCGGATACAGTATCAATGACGCCATGGGAGATTATGTCGACAGCTCAACCGCCAAAATCAGCGCCAGGGCCAGTTATCCCGTTGGCATATTTGTGCCGGGACTGGGGCTTGATTACAAGCAGAAGACTCGGGCGAATAAAAACGCCTCCGGTATCAAACAGGAAGACAAAACTGCCACGGTCACGGCAAAGGTTGATTATAAAATGCCTTTTTTACCCAACTCTCAGCTCTCCCTGACGTTGAAATCAAAGAATCAGACCTCCAACGTCAGCACGGCTGAATATGCGGCATCCATTATCACTCTTGCACTGGCATATGTATTTTAACCCGGAATCGTTTTGAATATTTGATAGTCCTGAAAGTAGGAGAATTCATGATGAAAACCGTAAAGCTGATTTTTGGTCTGTCCCTGGTGTTGCTTTATTCAGCGGTCATATTTGCAGAACCGGTTGGCATATTGACAATGAAGGCAGGGACACTCAAGTTGCGGCGGAATAATATCGATACCATCTATGCGGATCCGGGCATTCGTATTCCGGTTGAAAATGGAGATGAGGTGCAGACCGGATCCGGAACACGGGCAGAGATTCGGATGGCAGCACAGGGTGACCTGGTTGAGCTGTTTCCAAATACCTTTATGATGGTTGATAATGTCACCTCAGAACAGACTCACCTGTCTATGCCGGCAGGTAAGGGACAATTTGAGATTAAAAAAACCGGAAAACTCACGCGTAAAAAAAGAGGGCGGTTCAGACTGAGAACAGTGAACGCTGTTATCGGTGTTAAGGGGACCAAGATCATCGTGGT
>JAOZRE010000256.1 GCA_029940215.1 bacterium
TGCCCTGCTGCTCTCAACCGTACTGTGAACAAGGCTCAAATGACCGAACATCAGACAAGTAACCTAATCAAACAGCTTGAGAATACCCTGCGAAGCAAAAGCGGGCAAAGTAGCTGGTTCTTCCTGGAGCCTGTAAACGAAGAACTGTTACTGGATCTTCAGAACACATTGGAAAGCAGGCCGGAGCAGGACCCTATCCAGCTCGAACCATCCCCACAGGAATCTGCAACGGGAAGAAGTGCCTCATTTGTTACACAGGAAAAACCATTACCAGCTGAGAAAGTTACCACAATTGAGGCCAGCGTACCTGTCACTGCTCCAGCCCCTCTGAACATGAACCCCATGGACTCAAAAACACTGGATTCCATGAGACTGAGACTGAGAGACTGCATTCGATGTAACCTTTGCAACGACAGACAGAAGATTGTCTTCGGACAGGGCAATATTAATGCAGAACTGGTTTTTATCGGTGAGGGTCCTGGCGCGGACGAGGACAAGTCTGGGGTTGCCTTTGTGGGAAAAGCGGGGAAACTGCTGACACAAATGATTCAATCCATCGGCATTAACCGGGAAGCGGTGTACATTTGCAACGTGGTCAAATGCAGACCACCTGGCAACCGCAATCCGAATACAACCGAAATCGCCACCTGCTCCCCTTTTCTGTTCAAACAGCTGGACATATTAAAACCGCGATTGATTGTCACAATGGGCAATATTGCTACCAAGACACTGCTACCGCATGCTTACGGCATCATGAAAATGAGGGGAAAGTTGACCGCTTTCAATGAAACCCCGTTAATACCAACGTTTCATCCATCCTATCTGCTGAGAAGTCCCTCGGCTCTGGGGCTGGTCTGGGAGGATATGCGACAAATTCGGCAGGTTCTCTTTCAACAGAAACCCGCCGGAGAAGAAGGTTGATCAGGGAACCCAGGTAAAATGGCTTAAAATGCGATCCATTTCTTCCTCGGGAAAGGTTTCCATTTTTTCGATCTTTCCCCCTTTTGCCAGATAGTCCTTCATGGCGTCAGAGATGTCACTCCTGCTGGGGTTGAAAGATTTTGATTTACGTTTATTTCTGATAGTACTTTTTTTCATCTGCCTCTCCAATAAAAGCATCCTGTTTCTGTAGCTTCGTCCATGAAGTGATTGAAAAATCGGGATCTTACCGGCGGATTGTCCCTTCCCGATTCCTCAATATTCCTACATTAATTCAGGCAGTTAAAATATTTTTGTGCCCTGATTACAGGACACATCGTCAAAAAGTGTCATACGATCATCGATGATTAGGAACCCTTGCTGCTATCTTTGTACCAAACTGAATTCTGGTCAAAGAATTCAATCCCCTTATCGTCAACAAAAAAACTTAAGCTGCTAAAAAAATGAATGTTTAGTTTCAATTTTTTTAGCACTCTTTTTTCGCCCCTTTTAAAAAAACAACGAAACTCTCAATGAAAACCTTAGGATTTCATGTGGTCCCTTCTTAGCAATTGTATTTATTGTATAATCATCTTTACTTCAAAAATCAGTAAACCAATCTCGGGCAGATCATTCGACAAAAGCGGCGCACAAGTAGACATTTTTTTAAACCTGATTGACAATCAGATTTTGTCAGCTGACACAATTTTGATTTAGCCGTATAATGGGTAATAGTACCAGAAAAGCCTATGAATGCGAGCATTCTAAAGATAGCTCTCTAAAACAAACCAAAAAGTCGAGCCGATAATGAAAAAAGGAGAACGAATTGAGGGTTTCCAGATCCAATCGATTGATATCCTGCCCAAACTGAAAAATACATTGATTCAATTGGAGCATGAAAAAACCGGAGCCAGAATGATTCACCTGGCGAACGAAGACGATAATAACTGCTTTGCCATTGCATTTAGAACCACACCCGTCGACTCGACCGGAATCGCCCATATACTCGAGCACACTGCCCTTTGCGGGTCGAAACGCTTTCCGGTTCGAGATCCATTTTTTTCGATGATCAAGCGAAGCATGAAGACATTCATGAATGCGCTGACCGCGAGCGACTGGACAATGTACCCGTTTGCCACGCAAAACGAAACCGACTATTTTAATCTGCTGGATGTGTACCTGGATGCATCTCTGTTTCCCCTGTTGTCTCCAGAAAGCTTTAAGCAGGAAGGGCATCGACTGGAGTTTGAGGAGCAGGATAACCCGGACTCCCCCCTTGTGATCCAGGGAATCGTGTACAATGAAATGAAGGGGGCGATGTCAACCCAGAGCCAGATTATGCATCGCAGCATGGGAAATGCCCTGTTTCCTACTGTCACTTACAAACATAATTCCGGAGGTGACCCCGAGAATATTGCTGATTTAACCCATGATCAACTACTGGAATTTCATCGCTTTTACTATCACCCCAGTAACTCATTTATTTACACCTATGGTGATATCCCCCTTGAAAAAAGGTTAAAAGAGATCAATTCCTTTCTTTCACAGTTTGACCGAATCGAAATCGATACCGCGGTCCCGGATGAGCAGCGATTTACTACCCCTCAGTCATCTCAGTACTACTATCCCCTGAACCAGTCTGAAGATGACGGGGAGAAGTGCCAGGTTGCTTTGTCCTGGCTGACCTGCAGTATTCAGGAACCGCTTGAAGTGTTGTCTATGCAGCTGATTAGTCTGATACTGCTGGGTAATTCCGGAGCTCCTCTGAGAAAAAAACTGCTTGAGTCAAAGTTGGGAAAAGCGTTGGCAGACACCACCGGATTTGAGGATGAGATCAAGGAGCCCTATTTCAGTGTCGGGTTGCAGGCGGTGTCAGTTGAAAATATCGACAGGGTTGAACAATTGATCCTGGACACCCTGCTCGAAATTGTCGACGCGGGAATAGAGCCAGAGCAGGTCGAGTCTGCGATTCATCAGATGGAATTGGACACAAGAGAAATCAGTGGCGGGCACTACCCATATAGTTTGAACCTGCTGTTTCGGTTTTTCGGTACCTGGATGCATGGGGGAGACCCACTGAACAGCATCAACTTTGATCAGACTCTGACCCGACTCAAAAAAGAGATCAGCAGTGGTAACTACCTTGAAGCACAAATCGAAAAATACCTTATTAACAATCCCCATCGGGTAAAGGTCGCACTTCTGCCAGATACAGAACTGGAAAGTAAGCGCCTCGCAGATGTCCAATGCCGACTGGAAAAAATCAAGTCTGGACTATCTGATACTGAGAAAGAGAAACTCCTCGCTGATTCGGCCGCCCTCAGAAAAACCCAGGAATCAAAGGAGGATCTCTCCTGCCTGCCAAGCCTGAGGGTATCAGACATTCCAAAAGATATCAGATATGTTTCCCCGCACGAGCTGACTATGAAGGGCCTTGATATTAAATTTTACGACAGACCGACAAATGGAATCCTCTATTTCAACTGGCACTTCCGCATGGACAGTATTCCGGAAGAGGACAGGGAATGGTTACCGATTCTCGGCTACTTGCTGACCAGTAATGGTGCAGATGGTCTTTCGTACGAAGCGCTGGCAAGGGAGATCACCCGGTTTACCGGCGGTTTTTCAGCCGCCCCCAACAACGAAATCAGTCTACAACACAAGGGCGATTTCCATGAATATTTCAGTGTTTCGAGTAAGGCATTGCATCAAAACGTGGAGAAAATGTTCTCACTGGGACAAAAAATCCTTACACGATGGGATTTCTCAGACCTGTCACGGATTCAGACCCTGATCGCGCAACGAACCAACAACATGCTGACTTCACTGGTTCAGTCAGGGCACAGCTATGCAGCCGGCATGGCCAGTCGCAATTTCAGCAGAACCAGTCAGATAGATGAGATATACAGCGGTATTCATCAGGTACAGTTCATGAAGAAACTATCTCAGCTGACCGAAGATGAGCTCCTGAAAGCCGTTAAGAAGCTGAACCAGCTTTTGAAGCAGCTCCTGCAGGCAGATAGCCTCTCCATGCTGGTTGTTGGTGAAAGCGAATACTTTGACGGCATTTTGCCTTATATCAAATCATTTGTCGAAAACCTGAAAACCGACCAAGTGTTTCTGCAAGGAAACACGTCGTCCCAGCCTGCTGCTGCCAGCGATACAGGCGAGTGCATTCACCATCTCGCTGGCCGCGCTGATTTTCAACTCGGCTATCAACAAGAGGCCTGGCTGACCACCACACCCGTCTCATATGTGGCCAAAGCATTTAAGACACCGGATTATACCCATGAAGACAGCCCGACACTTCTGGTACTGGCCAACCTGCTCAGATCCTGCTTTCTGCATGGCGAAATCAGGGAAAAAGGAGGTGCCTACGGTGGTATGGCCAATTACAGTCCCGATGAAGGGATTTTTACCATGCTTTCCTACCGGGACCCGCACCTTGCCCGGACCTTGTCAGTTTATGACAGCGCTCTCGAATGGATAAAATCGGGGGATTTCACAGATCAGGATGTTGACGAAACCATTCTACAGACCTGCAGCGGCATGGACACGCCCGTTTCCCCTGCAGGAAAAGCGGTTATGGAGTACATCAATGAAAGGAAGGGTAAAACCAGAGACATGCGGGAAAAATTCAGGGAAGGTGTCCTGAGCCGTACACGAGAGAAATTGATCGAGGCAGGAAGTCGCTACCTGGATACAAAACCATCCCTGGCAGCCGTCACCAGCGAAGAGATTTTACAAAGGGATCAAGAAATGCTGACAGAAAACCAGCTGGAACCATTTCCGGTATAGAAAGCAAAGGGGGCTACCTGTTACCCCTCCTCTGACACGATACGCTTATTCTGAATAGAACCGGCAGATAACCTGCAGCACTCGGGCTCGATCTGCCGGCTCTCCTTCCAGCATGATCACGAAAGGTAACCACTCCCCGTCCTTCTTCTGGAGAAAACCCGCCAGGCTGACAATACCCTTCATGGTTCCCGTTTTCGCGCGAATATTCCATCGTCTGCCAATCTGAATCAGATCAAGATATTTCGCTTTCGTCAGGGGAGGCAGCAACTCCCGTTGGTCTTTGAAACGGGTCAGCACATCAAGCATGGCTTCCAGGCTGATCCGGTTCCCATGTGAGAGCCCAGACCCTTCCACTATGTTGAAATCGACTGATCTCAGGCCTATCTGATTTCTCAGAAACCGATTCAACAACTTGACCCCCTGACCCAGACGACCCGGCTCCCCATTCTTGTCGATTGCCATCACCAGCAGCAGCTGATTGGCAATGAAATTGCTGGAGTCGAGCAGCATGGTTTCCACCACACGTTTCAAGTCGTGGCTGGAATCATGGATATACAGTGTATCAAGGGTTACCGGTACCGGTTCAACTGTTATAATCGATTTGTTTTTGAGCCCAAACTGCTGGAAAATCTTCCGGATCAGCTCCCCAGTATATTGAGTGCCCCCTTCGGGTTCTGAGGCAACACTGAACCGTTGATACCCCCTTGGTAAACCACGTGCCCTCTTTCGAATCATCTCCGTAATCGGGGCCTTGTTTTTCCAGGGAAGCAACCCACTTCCCGGTCGAATGTTCACCTCAACAATATTGTAGTTCGACGCCAATGCACCCAGGGGTGCATCAAAATAGTTGATCGTTTTTCCCCTCCCACTGAAATCAGATCCTTTTTCGATAGCTGTATCATCAAGTATGATCCGTGGCACCGGTTTTCTGAAAACCCCCAGAGTCAATAGTTCAGCTCCAATTTTCTTCCATTCAGAGGTTGTCAGCAATGGATCAGCATATCCTTTAATATAGAGATTGTTCTTCGGATCCACAGAAAACTCAGTTTGAAATCGCGCATCATCCCCAAGATAATGGAGTGCCGCTAGAGCTGTTGCCAGTTTCAGGATCGATGCCGGCTTATAGTTGCCCTCCTGAAAAATATAACCACCGGTGTCACGGCCACCAATCGCGACCCCGCCCTTGCTAATCAACTTCTGTAACTCGGCCGTTAATTTATCTGCCCCTTTGAATGCATGCACGTCAACAGTCACATCTGCAACGTTGCTATAATGTAGACCATCAAATGCACGGTATGAGAAACGATCTGCTCCAGTGTACCCGGAGTTGGGCTGATAGATTACCCGATCCTTTCCACCCTTTTTCAGGACGCCATGTTTTGGTCCATTTAACCACTCATACGTCAGCGTGCTACTGTCAGGATCCTCTGTCTTTAACACAATGGGTGTTCGAAATCCCCGGTATGTCGTCACTGATAAGCCGGAAACCACCGGAGGATCATTTATCGGCGCAACAGAGAATAGAACGGTACCAGGCAGACTGCTGCTGACCAGATCTCTAGCTTCAAATATCAGATGATCTTGACCTGAAAAGTCTGGATTTGGTGAATAAACGAGATCGGGGAAACTTCCGGATAGGGAACCATGAAGTGGGGGTTTCAAAATCTTGATGGTGAGTTTCTCATTATCAGGGTCACTGGCTGAAAGTGTAAAAGGGAATTGACTATCCTCATCCAGGTTCACTCTCATATCCTCGACGCGTGGCACATCGTTATGCCCCTTTATCGTTAATCTAACAGAAGCCTTATAACGCTTCCCTCCGTTTCGGGATATTGAATATCTGAAAAAGTCTTTCCCAAAGTGATCTTTTTTGGGTAGATAGGTAATCTCTGGAAGCGTTCCCTTTAACCACCCTTTTTCAGGCAGGGTTTCAATCCAATATTGTACCCCACCGTCCCTTGTCCCCTCTGATAGATTGATTTGTATCCGGCTATCTTCATCAAGCAATACGGTTAGATCACCAGGTGTATTGATCCTTTGCCTGTAAATATATATCCCTGTTCCCGCCAGCAAAAGCAATATCAGGAATCCACCCCATATGGTTTTTGCTCTCAGCATCGAAAATACCGGTTCAAAAACATCATCATCAAAATTTTTGGCGTAAAGATCGTAAACGCAAATGTCTTACTGATTCACGTAGCAAGAGAGCAAACCCCTGAACGCAAAAAAGCCCAGGAAGTAGACCCCCCCTGGGCTTTTTACCGGTTTGTTTCTCGCGA
>JAOZRE010000602.1 GCA_029940215.1 bacterium
CCGTCAAAATTCTTTGTCTGTTGACTGTCATGGACCGTAATTATATTTGGACTGCCATTACATTACAGGGAAAAGCTGGATATGGCTCAACCAACGGCTCCTCGAAAAAGGCGATTCGGCGACAACTTCTCCATCAAGGTTACTATCAGGTCTCGATGGATTTGGTACCCAGGGACCAGCTGAGTACTACCCTGATCAACGCAGATCTGATTTATATACTTGAATCACTCTCCTCCATTCTGGATGCCGGCATTTCAATTATTGAAGCATTGGACCTGTTGATTAACGATCGTAAGTCGGTCGTTATCCAATATGTTTTTTTAAGACTGAAGAGAGCGCTTCATGAAGGTCAGTCTCTGGAACAGGGATTTTCTATGCTGTCACCTCTATTCTCTGAATTTTTCGTGGCAATGATCCGGTTAAGCGAACAGAGTGGCAGGCTAAGGCAGGGGTTACACGATTTAAAATCGTATTATCGTCATCAGGAAGAGCATCGCCAGGAGCTAATCCGTATTCTTCGATATCCGAAAATTGTCTTTGGGATGATTCTGTTGTTGAGTCTGGGGATTATTATCTTTATTGTGCCGATGTTCAACAATGTGTATGCCTTGTTTAAAGGTGATCTTCCGATACTGACAAAGATTATCGTAAAAGTCTCACATTTTTTCCATCACTACGATGTAGAAGTTCTAACGTCCTGCCTCTTCCTGATCAGTTGGGGGTATCTTCCGGGCCTTCGATTTTCTCATCCGGTCATTTTTCTTACCCGTAAACTCAAACGGATCTTGCAGTCGAGAGAGGACCCTTTTTTATATGCGCATGCAATGGCGCTTTTATTGGAAAGTGGACAGTCGATCAGCCAGGCGACCCGACAGGCTACTGTCTGTATGTCGAAGAAGAGCCACGTTCACGGCCATCTCCTAACCCGGAAACTGAATGCAGGTCTTAGCTTTTCAGAAGCATTTCAGAGTCTGCCATGGTTCCCTGAAGCGTTCCAGAGATTTATTGCACCGGCAGAACAGACGGGACTAATCAAGATTGGATTTGAACAGATTTATACTTTCATTGATCGTCAACGGGCGGCCAGATTTGATAAGTGGAGCAAATTTATTGAACCCGCATTAATGCTTATATTGGGTGCGGTTACACTGACCCTGCTTCTGTCGGTTTATTTGCCTGTATTCGACCTTGGGAATCGGTTAGGTTAAACAATAGGTGGGATGTTTTATGCTTCTTTCTGATCTAAGCCGGATTCTGTGATACTGTTTTTTGGAAGTTGCGGATACGCCCAAGAAGCGAGCGAACCAACTCCATTGATTTCACACCCGGCGATTTTTCAACACTTGAGGATATATCAAGTCCGTAGGGATTTATATCCTTTATTGCCTGTTCTACGTTTTCGGCGTTGATACCCCCGGCCAGGATGATTTTCTTTTTATTGTGTATCTGTTCCAGCATCTTCCAATCAAAGGTTTGACCAGTGCCACCGTAGGCATCTTTTGACCAGGCATCCAGAAGGAAATAACGGTTCTGGTAGAGGCTGATCTGCTCAAGATCTGATGAGCTTCGAATTCGAAGTGAGCGGATCCAGTTAATACCTGCTTCTGTCAGCTCTCGGCCGTACGCTTCTGATTCATTTCCTGATAACTGCGCGATATCCAGCCTGGACTCTGCCATGCTGTCAGCCAGGGATGCGACAGGTTCATCGACGAAGACACCGACTGTTTTTGTAAAAGGCGGCAGTGTTTCAGTGATAGACGCAATTCTGCCGGGATCAATATACCGGGGAGATTTCGAATAAAGAATAAATCCAAGTGCATCAACATCAAGGTTCGAAATGGCAACAGCTTGTTCTGGCAGGGTAATGCCACAGATTTTGACATGAATACGGCTCATATA
>JAOZRE010000257.1 GCA_029940215.1 bacterium
CTACGTATAATAGACATAGACGAAAAATCACAATTGTGTGACCTTTTTGACATAATAAGAGAAGCAAATGGTTTTGGTTTCGAACACGCACATATGTTCTACCTGGGAAGAACGCCACGGAATAAAAAAATAATTTTTGGAAATAAGGATGACTTTTATGGTTATGAATGTAGGTCATATAATTCTTCATTGAATTCTATTTTTCCACTTGGTAATTTAAAATTCTATTTCTTATATGACTTTGGCGATAAATGGGTATTTCAGATAAAAAAAAGCAGAAAACGAATAGAAGCTAAATCAAATATAGAATATCCTATAATTGTGAAAAAAATTGGAGAGGATCCAGAATCTCACTTGTATCACGAATAAAGCTAAGAGTGTGATGCGTCAATGCAATTGCATAAAAATAGTTTCAACCGGAGCGCAATAGGCCGCAGTTAATGCAAATCAGGTGCTTTTGGCAAAAATATCTTAAATTCAAAATTCAGTGCAGCGCCCGGTTAAACCGGCGTTAGTTTCGTTAAAAGGAGGAAAAATTCACCATATTTTATGACTCTCAAACAGACTTTTATCGTAGATGCCAGTTTTAATTTCTCTACCATGACAACCGGAATTGGGATTGCAATTCATGAAACAGATAAACCAAATCGAAATGGCATCCTCATAGATCAAATAGGAGAAGCATACAAAAGCATTTCATCTGGCCGTGGCGAAATGCTTGCAATTTATCGAGCATTAGAAATAGGAATTGATAGAGGATACAAAATTATTAAAGTAAAAACAGATTACAATTATCTAAAAAGATTACTTAAAACAAATTACGAGCAACAAACTGGCAAAGACAGAGACGATCTTATTGGTTCAATTTTGAGATTATCGGACTTATTCGAAAGTGTGACTTTTCAGTATAAACCCAAGAGAAAAAACCAAATGTCTCATAAGCTAGCACGCATAGTTAGAGACGCGTGTGTACCGGTGATCCGAAAGGATTTAATTGAAGCTTCCAATATAGAAAATATCAAAAACTAAATCGGGTAGCCGCCGGTTTCTCTCCCAGCCCCCACAACACCTAGCATGCGGGTCTGCACTAGGCGTTTCACAGGATATACGTACAGGGGACTTGCACCCCATGACTTCACGCCCATGCCGGGCGTACCAAAGCAATGAAGGCGGACCGCATAACACCGCCGTTAGATTCAAGTTTTGTAAGCATTGCAAGTATATTGTAGATTAAAAGTTCAATGCAGCGGCCGCTTATCGCAGGCGTTAGCTGAAAATTTCCTTGCACAATTGAAAGTGATAGTATAGTATCACTTTATGAAAACAGAATTAGTAACCACACTTAAAAGGCAAGCGACTAAGATACTTGCCGACCTACATAAAACCAAGGAACCTGTTTTAATAACAGAGCATGGGCAGCCGTCTGCTTACCTTCTTGATGTTGAAGACTATGAGTATATACAAAATAGGATGAAAATACTTGAAGGCATTGCGAGAGGCGAAAAAGCGATTTTGGAAGGTAGAATATATTCTGAATCAGAAGCAGAAGATAGAATGAAGAAATGGCTCAAATAATATGGACTGAGCCAGCGCTTATTGATTTAGATGAAATTGCGGAATACATTGCTTTGGATAAACCCAGTGCTGCAAAAAAACTAGTCACGGATGTATTCACGTCTGTGAAACGCCTTAAGCAATTTCCAAAATCTGGTAAATGCCCTCCTGAGTTACAAAATTCCGATTATTTCGAAGTTATAGTTGGCCCTTGCCGTATATTTTACCGTATTGACAGCGATCAGGTTTATATTCTCTACGTTATGCGTGGCGAGCGTCAATTAAGGCAATATATATTGGAAAATAGGACTACATCAAGCAGCTAATCGGGTAGCCGGGAGTTTTTCTCTCCCTTCTATTAGAAAACTTTTCTGATATGTCTTACCTCTTTTTCTGTCAATTTCATTTATCAGGCGAGTACCAGATGGGAGAAGACCATGCCCTTTCTCGAATAGTGGCGGGAACGTCCTCTCGCGGTGGCTGACCCAACCGAATAGAATCGTATGTTGACCACCGGCAGGTTGGATTTTCAAGAACTCGGACGTAATAAAATGATGACAGGTCCGGATTGAAGTTATCATCTTCCCAGAGAATCTTCATTTCTGCATCCCCGCTACCGGTGGTGATGCCGCAAGTACTAACATCAACACGGGCCCCGTTGTCCGGACATCGTCCTGTTGTGGGGTCTGGATTCAATCCATCAGAGCAAGCAATGTCAAATACCTCTTCCATTCGTTTTCCGTCTTCTATCCAGCCTTTGATCATTTGAATGCGTTGCAGGTTCGCGTCATCCGGATCTTTTGCTGCCCAAACCAGGAATTTGGGACGGGAAATTCCCTCTCTTTTTCCCAAAACACTTCCCATGGGAACGCCCTTTTCATAAGCACGGCTTACAAGATCAGGACTATCGAGAATTCCCTTTTCCAATCCCCAGCCGCTGAAAAACCGCAAGCGGATACGAGTCCCACTCGTTGCATAGGTTTCGCGTTTTTTCATGCTCTCGAACAGCGCACTCCGTGTGTTTTCCACTGCCCACACAGCAGCCAGACCTCCGGGATTTCTGGAGATCATACCCTGCTTTTCTAATGTTCCTTTCATTCGATTTTTTACAGGAGCGCCGTAGACACCGTTAAAGCCTCGCCAGTCCCACTCTTCGGTATCACCAGGGGCTCCGTTATGGGTATCGGTACTGCCGATAAAACCAAATCGCAGTGGATTAAATCCCAGTTCTTTCTCCAGTTCCAGGCCAAACTTCAATCCTTCACGGGCAAATGATCCGCGATTAACGCATTTAGACGATTCCCCTTCCTTGCAGATGGGCCAAAACTGTTCAAAAGAGCACTCTTCATCCACTGCCCCTACTCCAATAGCACACTCCGATGATAGTTTTATCTGAAAAATTTCCACCAGCGGTTCTGATCGTCTGCGCAATGCCCAATCTTTCTCTCCATATGGGTTATCATCAAAGTCAACTCGGGAATAGGCGTATCCCCATGATTGGTTCATATTATGGGGGATTGTTAAAAATTGGCAGTCATCCGTGCACGTCTCTTCCAATTTTTGCCATAAATTAATTTCAGTTGGAGCTTCAAAAGCGGAAACCGCAGAATTCGGTACTTTTTCACTCTTGAAAATCACTACCCGATGGACCTCGCCACCATCTGGAATAGGCGGAGAGTATTCATAGCCCGAAAAAGCGGTGAATACGCCGGGTTTATTGTACTTTTCAGCTGCCTTTTGAATTGTGGACCAGGTGGTTTTTCCCTTTTCAAAGCACACCGACCCGTCTTCACCACACAATTCAACCGGCCGATTCGGAGGTCTTTTTACCGCCGCTTCGATAAGTCCAAAAAGGAAAAACAGCGAGGGATTATCAAATTTTTTACAGAATTCAACCTGTTCCTCCCTGAGGTCATCCTGGGAGCAGAGTTCAAAAAGGCCAAAGCTTTCCGCATGATCCGCTATATTGATGAAGTCCAATGGTTCGGTCAATTGCAAAGCTTCCCCTGCGTAATTTATAAGCTTGTCACCCTGCGCAAAACGATACGCATCGTCGAGTCCAAAACGATTTCCAAACAGGTAACTGTCAAATGAGAGTGCCGTGTGGACATGAGTGTCACCAAAGTAGACGTTTTTAAGCGGATTGTAGGGTTGAACTACCCGCTTTCTGGGAGATGGTTTTTTGATGGCACTTTCATTCTGGGCAGCAACCTCCTGACTCATCTCCTCAATAAAATCCGGTGTCAGAGAGAGAACTTGTGAACTGATCTTTTGATAAACATACCCTGCCGCACCAAGTCCTATCAGGATAATAAGTCCAAAGGTCCAACCGATTCGTTTTTTTGTTTTGGGAGTCATTTTTTATCTATTTGATTGTGTTGATAAAAAAAATCAGACGGTACTTACTTTTTTACATCCAGGCGATCGGCAGTATCAGCCATGATGGTGGCCGATTTTTTCAACTCTGCCATGTTGTGAGAACTGCTCCAGCTGATATGAAGTGTTATCACTTCATTAAGAGCCGATTCTGTTTCCTGCCATAAAGCAGCGGTGATATCGCCTCTTTTGATCCCTCTGGGCGCTATCATTTTGGCTTGTTGAATTAACGCTTTCACTTCAGAAAGGTCTTCTATTGTCCCTTCCGGCTGAATTTCAAATATCTCAATCGCCCGTCTAATCCGATCAGACGACGCAGATGCAATTTCTCGTAACATCAGGTCAATTCTGCGGGGACCATATTTCGTCATCCCGCCCCTTGCCGGATGGGTCCGGTCTCCAAAAAGGATCCTGGTAAACGCTCTTCGAACTGGAGAGTGGGGAACAATAAGTCCTCCGTCGGGAGTGGGAGCCATCATTGCGACTGAGTCCTGCCCCAGATCTTTCCCGTCGGCAAACCAACGGAGTTTTCCTGTTTTCCGGTCTAAAAGCCCAACGCCAACTCTGACAGGTAAAAATACAGGGGCATCTCCAAATATTTTCAGCTGAGGTCCAACGCCACCGGTGAAAGCGATTCCGTTTGCAGTGATCGTAGCGGTCATGATATTGGACTGGATGAAAGCTGAATCGATATCCTTGTACATATCCAATTGGCTGCGCCAACCCAATACAGCATGGTCACCCTTGTCGAGAACCTGGATCACTTCTCGCCGCGTAACCGCGTATAATTCTCCATTATCGGATGAGACAGCAATCGAGCCTACGATCATGTCAGTTAGTTTTTTACCCAGGCTGAACTTCCAGACCACCTTTCCGTCATAATCGACAGCGATCAAATTTCCCTCAGCATCTCCGACATACACCCGTTTTCCGTCTCCACTGACACCCGGAGTTGCAGCTGAGCCCCCTTTGAAAGTGGCTTTGGCAGCCATCTTAACTTTCCAGGGATATTTACCGTCAGGAGTACGAACGGGATCTATTCGAAACAACGCGCCATCTTCAGATATACCATCTTTTTTTCCATCATTTTCGTCCAGGTCCGTTCCTGTAAACCACATGGCCCCCGTCTTCTGATCGATGGAAAAGTAGTTTGACATCTGCAGGTGTTCTCCAAGCACTCTGGCAACGATATGCCCAATATTAAAACCCTCGGGAGCTTCCTTGAAGAGAAAACTGAGTTCCCCTGTTTCCAGTGCTTTCAGTTTCGGTGGAATCTTTCGCTTTTCCACCCCAGGTGACTTTTTCCCCGGCAGTGTAAAGGGTTCGATGACCTGTTTTCCGGTTTTTCGGTCTACTCCCCAGATCATCCCTCTTCCGGTACAATAAACCAGGGCGTCCATCACCGGATTATAGTTGGGACCGTAATTAGAATAGTCCGCCAGATTATCAAAGCTTGCTTTTTTAGGGGGGTCGGGAAAAGCCTTGGGTGTTCGGTAAATAATCGCTCCACTGGGTTTTACCGCCAGCACATTTTCAGAGGTGGCCAGGTAGATGATCTCATTACCCGGATGTTCCGGATCTTCCAGAATTGTTGGAATACCGCCATCCATTGAAAACTTCTTACTTTTGATTTTCCATAACACCTGCCCGGTTTTTCCATCAATCTTTGTCAAAATTGACTTGTCTGGCGCATAAACGGGCGTGGCGTAGATATCCCCTTTTTTATCCAGCATGACGCTGCCTCCTATCCAATAATTAGGCTCGATTTCCCAATCCAATTCAAAGGCGGGGCTGGTGATCGCAATAACTTCATCGGTGTTCATCGCATCACTGTGGCGAAATTTCCAATACGTTCGAGGACCGGTAACATTGTTGGTTACCTGTATTTGTCGTTTTCCTTCCGGTTTCCACTGATGTCGTTTGTGTGCATCAAACTTGCGCACCTCTGGGGTTGTATCCGCTGTGTACCTCATCCAACCCAGTTTTAGCTTGGTACAGCCGGAGAGTGGCAAAATAGCCACTATTAAAAGGATTAATAGGTTGCTTTTCAAAGAACTCGCATCCAAAAAAGGGAGTCGAACAAATAAGTTTGATCTTTTCATTTTTTATCTCCTCATCAAATGATTAGTATTGCCAAATATATTCAACGACTCCAATTGGACTCATTTTACGGATTCCAGATTTTACATCTCAAGATGCCATATGCGGTAAAATAAGCTCATTGATCATGTGCCCACGTTCACTTGCAAATGATGTATCATTTATCCGGTTATGAATCTCTTCCGGATCCTCCTGCAGGTCAAAAAGCTCACACGGGGTATTAGTTGTGGTCTCATAGGTCAGCCGATACCGTTGGGTAGCGGCACTCACAAAATTGAAATTGATTCTCGGTCCAATTTCACTGAACGCGACGCTCTTCTTTGGTTTTTCGCCGTTCAATAATGGCAATAACGACTGTCCGGAGGATTTTGAAATCGGTTCCGCACCGGCGATATCGAGAATAGTGGCCGTCAGATCAATCGCTTCGATGGGAGCTTCCTCTGTCTGAGGCGCTATCCCTTTTGGTGGCTTAATAATTCCAGGGACGCGAACCGATGGTTGGTAAAACAGCCTTTTCCCCATCATTTTATGATCACCCATGTGTTCACCATGATCCGATGAGTATACAATCCAGGTGTTATCGGCAATACCCTGCTCTTCCACTGTTTTAATAATATCACCAATCCCTTGATCAATGAGCGAGATGCGACCGTAATAATGCCGCGCGCTATTCATCAGGTTCTCAGGAATCCAGTTATGGGGAAACGAAGCACCATGCTGATACTCCAGCATCTTTCCCCACACCTCGTTGGGTACTTCCGGGTAGTCAGGGTGACCAAGGGGGATTTCTGCATTCTTATAATAATCTGTCCAGATCGAATCAGAGACAAACGGAGGGTGAGGAGCGACGTAACTGACATTGAGGAAAAATGGGCGATTTCGGTCCTGTTTTTTTATCCAGGAAGTTGCGTTTCGGGTGAGGAAAGAGGTATG
>JAOZRE010000258.1 GCA_029940215.1 bacterium
ATCCGATGCGTCGGACAGCGCCATACCGATCTCTTCCACGACCTCGGTTCGTTTTTCAAGATCCGGTGTATCCAGTTCTCCGATTTTATCTTGAATATTGCTGCGAATATCATCGACCTCGTCGCTACTCATCTCGCTGAAGCGCGTAATTTCACTGAGAATATCATCCGTTGACTCCTCAAAGGCTTCGACCAGCTCCTTCTGCCGGGCGGGGTTGACCTCCACCAGAAAAACCTGTGCCACCTCAGCGAATTGCGCCAGGTATTTCGGAATCATATCCTGGGTCAGGGCACCTGTCCTCTTGACCTTTTCATACAGTTTTTTCAAACGCTCTTCCAGGTACTTCGTCACTTTGTCGTGGGTCATCATCCCCTTACGCTCTTTGATCGCTTCGATATTTTTTTTGGCTAGATTGATACGGGATGACTCATAACCTGACGGGGTCTGACTGCTGGGCTTCTCGGGCTCTTCCCGGGGGGGTGCAGTTTCCTCATCCGGAAAAAAACGACGGACAAATGATCCGACAATTCCGTATAGTCCTTCAAGGGATTTCTGATTCAGCTTTTTCAGGTAGGTATTCAGTTCCAGCAGCCGCTCTTTATTGGTCTTAATCACCTGGGTAAGCAGGAAGACCACATAGTCATTTCCCTTAAACCGATGCACGATGTTCAGCAGCAGGGTCAGCTGCCCGATGGTAAATGAATGATATGCACCCAGTTGTCCCTTCAGAACCGACTGGGTCGTAACGGTCATATGCCGGGACGCCCCGTTGTGAATAATGGGATTGTAATTTGCAACGCTGGAGAAAATATCTTTTTGAAGCTTCGGGTGACGCAACTTCGGCGTGTTTGCGTCAATGATAGTCTCCAGCCGGCTTTTAATCACCTCACTGTTTTTGTAAGCCTTCCAGTAACGCAGCTCCTCAAGGCGTAACGCAACAAACAGTTTGGAAAAAATAAGGTTGATCTGCTGGGAGAGTCGGTTATCCTTTGCTTCCGCGAGCAGATCGAAAAAATAACGCAGGAAGATATGGGAAATCCCGCTGAAGCAGAACAGGTTTTCAATCAGATCCGGGCTGCTTTTACTCATCTGGAACCGGATCGGCTGTTTGGCCATGATCATGAGATCGCCATAAATGACCTCCGGTAGGACCCTCATTTCCGGATCAACATCCGTTTTCTCCGAAAGCTGCAAATCGCTTTTCTGCCGCAGGCTTTCCACAAACAGTTGAATATGCAGCTTGTGGGCAGCCGTGCGATCCATAGCGAAAAAGATACATGCCAGCAACAACCTGCGGGCAGCCAGATGGGCATTCGGCAACGCATTCAGCTCACTGGTAACAACAAAAAGAAACGAAGGACAGAAATCCATCACCGCTCGCAACTGGACCGTAAAATCATCAGAACTGTCAATTTTCTGACGGATGGCGGGGACATCCACATAACGCACCAGGTTGCTCCTCAAAATGCCACTGAACGCCTGGGTAACCTCAGAATTAAATGCACCGAGGGCCTGGCCAAGGTAGAAAGCCGCCATCCGGTCACTGTTCATCTGTTGCTGGAAAGACTTGATTTCAGGTGTCATGGGCAATCGCTATTGTCTTATTTCCACCTTTCCGGCGAGATGTGCCTTGACTGCAGAGATGGGCACCTCCTTACGATGAAAAATACCTGCGGCCAGCGCAGACTCCACATCCGTTTCCATAAACACTTCCTGAAAATGCGCTGCGGACCCGGCACCGCTCGATGCAATCACTGGAATCGTTACGGCACCCCTGACAGCTGCTACCAGCTCAAGGTCAAATCCGGAATTGGTCCCATCACGATCGATACAGTTCAGCAGGATCTCGCCGGCCCCCAACTCTTCACAGGCACGGGCCAGGTTTACCGCATCCAGCTCTCGCCCTTCTCTACCGCCCTTGATGGTGCACTGGTACCAACAGTATTTCTCACCATTCGGTCCGGGAAACCGGGTTTCTATAACATGGTGCGGTACTGCATCAGGCGCATCGACATATACCCTGCGGGGATCGACAGAGATCACAACCGCCTGGTTACCATAAACATACGAGATTCGCTCAATGGCGCTCTCTCCGGTTTTCTGACCGGTTTTCAGGTACGCTTCAGCGATCAGGACCGCATCACTGCCAATGGATATCTTATCAGCACCTGATCGGAAATACTCCGTTGCAACGTCCAGGGCAGAGTAGGTTTTACCGTTCTTATCTGTATAGTCCCGAATACCGCCGCCGATGGTCAGGGGAACAAAGACATTTTCCGAGGTCCGCTCCAACACCTCGATCATGGGCATGTCTTCAAGGGGAAAGTCACGAAAACCGGTTATGTTTAGAAAAGTGATTTCATCGGCCCCCTCATCATAGTAGCGGCGCGCCAGATCCACAGGTTTTCCGAGATTTCTGACATCACCATCCTCCCGGACATCGTACTGGTCTCCCTTGGTGACAACCAGATCTCCGTTGTCGTTTGACCGGACATCCAGGCAGGCAATGATTCGCTTGGCAATCTGGGTCCCACATGAAGAAATCTCCGGAACAGGCGCCTCCGCCGTATCCGGGTCTATGAAGTTACGGAGAAGTGCCAACCCGAGGCTCCCGCTTTTTTCAGGATGAAACTGGGTCGCCTGGATATTGCCCCTTTTTACACTGCTGACGAACTCCGTTTCATAGTTGGTAGTGGTCAGGATAATATCATCCTCTTCCGGAACAACGTGATAGGAGTGCACGAAATAGAACTTCTCATCGCCCTTCAGCCCATTGAGAAGGGTTGAGGCTTTTTTGATATTGACCCCGTTCCACCCGATCTGCGGCACAGACAAACTAACATCAAACCGTTTAACCTTTCCAGGAAACAGTCCCAGTCCCTTGACACCCGGAGCCTCTTCACTCTCTTCAAACAACGCCTGCAGGCCCATACAAATTCCCAGAAACGGACGATCCGCTTCCAGATAAGCTTTCAGCGGCTGTACCATTCCCTTCTGCTGCAGGATCGTCATCATGTTCCCGAAAGCACCCACGCCCGGGAAAACCAGCCTGTCCGCGTTTTCAATATCAGCCGCATCCTTCACCAGCTGAACGGTTTCGCCCAGGCTTTGAATGGCGTTAATGACGCTCCTGACATTGCCGGCGCCATAATCCAGTAAGGTAATCATCTCGCTTTATCTATTATGCTTAATGGTTCTGTCATCACCTCAGCCCGCTATGCAGGCATGTTGATGCGATCATGAAAAGTCAGTTCAATTTCATCGACTCTCTGATATCTGGTGATAATCTTATCCTGAGATACTAACATTAATCAGGGTTCGGTGGAACTTAAAATACTTAACCACCTAAAATAATTAAAAATGCCTGGTACTATACCCATCTCCCTATCAACAATACCGGACATACATTTCCCCGACCCCTGGATGGGGTGTTATTCGTGCGGAGTTAAACCTTAGAAGCATTACACCCGGCTGATTGCCGGGGTTGATCTTCTAAGGAACGCGGCCTCTATTAGTGTTATGCCGGATTGCGATCCAAGTGATTTGTTTCAAAACACGTCGCTCCGGCATCCAGTCGAAATATGCCCTGGACCCCGGCTTTCGCCGGGGTGACGGACTGTGTTACTTAGAGGGGAAAAACGAAATTGTAGAAAGTCTGGCAGGTGATCATTCGCCGTCATGAAACGCCGCAGCAATTTCCAGGAACTCGTCCTCAATCTCCAGAAATGCCTCGACGACACGCGGGTCAAAATTTTTGCCTTTCCAGTCAGTAATAATGCCTTTGGCCTTATCATGGCTGAAGGCCTCCTTATACACCCGTTTGCTGATAAGCGCATCGTAAACATCCGCTACTGCCATCAGCCGCCCGGAAACCGGAATGTCGTCACCGCTGGTACCCCGGGGATATCCGTTGCCATCCCACCTTTCGTGGTGACTTAGTGCAATCTCCCGGGCCAGGTTTAGAAACGAGTTGCTGCCCAGCCGATCCTCGGCGATCTTCAGGGAATCCGCCCCCAGGGTGGTATGGGTTTTCATGATTTCAAACTCCTCCACTTCCAGCTTTCCCGGTTTGAGCAGGATATGGTCCGGGATACCAACCTTACCGATATCATGGAGCGGAGCCGACTTGAAGAGAAGGTCCACCGCATCGTCGCTCAGATGCTGACCAAAAACGGCATGCGACTGCAGATGCACAGCCAGGGCCTTGACATATCGCTGTGTTCGAAGAATATGATTCCCGGTTTCGTTGTCTCGTGTCTCAGCCAGTGAGGCCAGCGACAAAATAGTAATATCGCGGGTTTTTGCCAGCTCTTCCGTGCTTCGCCTCAGACCCTCCACCATGAGATTGGTATGCTTTGCCATTACACCAAACTCATCGTTGCTGCTGACAGGGACTACTGCGGCAAAATCACCCTTGGTGGCTCTTTGCAGAACCAGCGTCTCCTTATCCAGGAAATTTCGAAAATTCCGGGAGTAGGCATAGATAACATTGAACATGTACAGCAGGATAATCCCCACCACAAATCCCACTTCAGTCATGATATACCGTTGTGCTGTAGCAATCGGTATGTCCTGACCGACCGTCGCCATCCAGTCCAGATCCTTGTTAACCACGAGAAAGATGACCCCGGCTGTCAGAATCATGCAGGCGGAGCTGAACAGGACCAGCTTTTTGGGGTGGGAAAAATAGTTGATGTCCGGCTCTATCCACTCCCCGGAATCTTCAAGCTTCCGGCTCAGGACCCACTCCTTTTCCAGGCTGAGGTCGATTGCAGCAAAGAATCCCAGCAAGCACAGGGCAAATACAATCTTCAGACCACTCACCAGGGGAAACTGGTAATAGACTGTATTGAACAACATGATCACAATCCCGGATATCACAAAAGAGCCTAAATCAAACTGAAAAACCCGTCTGGACTGGCGTTTCAAGGGTACCTGCTCTATCAACCCGTTCAGATACAATACCTGCAACAGATAGAACAACAACATGGTTATAAAAATAGGCGTGACCAATTGAAGCAGCGTTAAGGAATCCAGGAACGGGCAGACCTGCCCACCATAAATACTCAAAATAATTAAAGCAGCCAGATAATGTAGTGTTCTTCTTTTCATTTTCTCTCGCCCTGTTGTGATTGGTAAAAAATGGAGGAATCTACTATCCCCTCGCTTGCTCCTCCAATCTACCCAAAAAATGTTGGCCGTGTCACCCACAAAATATGCTTTTAAGCCTTTTGTTCGATACATCGAGAGCAGAGATACCACATTTGGAATATAACTTGTGAAGCGGGATAATAACAATAACTTTTCATTTACTGTAACTATTCATCACATTTCCGGAGTCGAGGGTTTTATGATACAAAACGATGGAAAACAGGACGTTTTCCAACAGCTCCAGGGATGGATTCATGCGTGTTTTGGATCATAATACCCTCGATGGAGAGGGTGCTGAATAGTTACCATTTACTTCTCCATAAATACATTGCTGCAGTCGCCCTCCAGGGAGACCAGTTTTGAGAAAGCTTCAATAAATCTTTTGGTTTTACTTTTTCGCCCGGCGGGCTGATTGCCTTAATGAGTCCCAAATCGGATGCTGGAAAAGCATCCGGGTCTCTTAAAACACGCATGGCAATATACTGCGCTGTCCACTCTCCAATCCCTTTTATTGTTTTGAGCTTTTCTAAAATGGTTTCATTTTCCATCGAATGATCAAACCGAATGTCTTTTCGGTGAAAAGCTGATGCAAGTGATTGAATCGTATGCATTCTACTTTTTGTTAAACCCAAGCCAGCAAGATCAACTTCTTTTAAAACTTCGGGCCCTGGAAAAATAAACCAGCTTTTTGGGTTTTTATGAAATACCGGACCATCGTATGTTTGTCCAAATTTTTCCACAATTCGACCGGAAATCGTAGTGGCTCCTTTTACAGAAATCTGCTGCCCTAAGATAGCCCTGACACACAACTCAAAAGGATCCCAACAACCGGGAACCCGAAGGCCTCTGTTTTCTTGAATCGATTTTTTTAATGTTAGGTCCCTGCTCAAAAACAGGTCTATGTCGTGTGCTGGAGCTTCCAGATCGAACAGCTTTTTAACCTTTTCACTGATCAAATAGAGATACGCTGATTCAGGAAAAATTATTTTTACCTGGATCAGCGGCCTGTTTTTATTAGCGGAGCCTAAACTCACAGCCAAAATACCATTCTTACCTGCAATCTGAATCGTTCGCTGGTAACACCCATTTAAAACCTGCTCTACGCCAGGAATCGCTCTTTTTTCTAAAAAATCCAGGCCTGCCAACCAGTTAAACGGTTGTCTGTAACCTAAATGAAGTGTAATAATTGAGTCTTTTTGTCTAATCAAATTTAGCATCTTTGGACCGCATGGCTCGAACACAAATATCTTTCGACAATTTCATTTTCCCTGACTTCTTTAATTACCAAAAGATCGTTTCTGTGGTTTTTGGCTTGGTTTAACTTTCAATTCATATTTTAGGCGGTAGGGGAATAAGGCTGCTGGTTTTTTCCATGTATTCGACATAATCAGGTCGACGTTTTTTAAGACCGTACTCCAACATCGGGACACCGCTCCATTTAACAAGCAACCAGGTGATCAATATTGGCCCGGGTATCGCAAACAAACCTACGGTTGTCTCTGCTGCAATCAGATATAATCCCCACCAGACACACATATCTCCAAAATAGTTGGGATGCCGGGTATATTTCCATAGGCCGCTTTTTAAAACCTTGTTGTGGTTGTCTGGATTCTTCCGGAAAGCGGTTAATTGCCAATCCCCAACGGTTTCGAAAACGATCCCCAGAACCGCAAGAAAAGAGCCTGTATAGGCAAGAAGTCCTAATTCCAAAGGCATAGTGGATACCTGCCCCAATTGTACCGGCAGACAAACAACGAACAAAAAAAGGGCCTGCAGGCT
>JAOZRE010000259.1:0-1439 GCA_029940215.1 bacterium
GCCGGGTGGTGTGGGGGCTGTCGGAGAGAAACCGGCGGCTACCCGATTTAATGCTTTTTTAGAGTTCAGCTATGTAAATAAGAGTTTCTGGATGATTAGCCACAAGATGAAGTAAAGTAATTGCCTGCTCATTAGGTTTACTTCTTCCTTGCTCCCAATTTTCAAGAGTACGGCTGGACGTATGCAAGTATCTGGCGAATATCTGTCTTGACATTTTGTACTTTTGTCGGATCTTTACTATGTCAGTTGGTGAGAGGTCCAGCTGTTTTGGTATTCCCACCTTATGTGTTTTCAGTGTTAATGTGCCTTGATCATGTTTTTTAGCGTCAGACAAGGCTGTAGATAATTCTGAGAAAAGATTACGTTTGTTCATTTCGCCATGCCTCCATGAATTGTTTCAAATTTTTCTTTTCGTCTGAAGTCAAACCCTCAATTTCATTCTTTGCGTACAAAGTGAGTAAATAAAATATGTTTTTTGAATCGAGGAAGTAGTAAATAATTCTTGTTCCTCCTCTTTTTCCACGTCCTTTGGACTTGAAACGGACTTTTCTTAATCCACCTGTATTTTTGATTACCGATCCTTATTTTGGATTTGCGAGTAAAAACAATTGCAAGTCCAAGAACTCATCTTCTGTGAGGTAATCTGATCTGAGTTTTTCAAAAATGGTTGATTCAACAAATATTGCTTTCATAAAATAAGCATACGCAAATTACGTATAATAAGCAAGTCTGTTTTTTGAGCACTAACACCGACATCAGCGGCGGCCCACGGCGAACGCTGAGCGAAACAGTAATGAGTAGTTTTTCACCGGGCAAAGTGGAAACCGCAAAACCGAGAGAGCCGTCCACTGCAGCCGTTTGTTGGGCTTGAATAGCATTCAACGAGTATTTCAAACCTCATATTCAAGGTTGTTTTCTTCACACCACACAATCGCAATTTCTTTTAATGCGTCGGTTTTATATGAATACCACTGATCAATGATTCCGAATCTATGGCATGCATCTTTGAACCTGCCAAAAGCACCTTTGCCCTGTATGGCAATTTGTAAGGCATCTGATATTTTGGAATCATCGATTGAGTAACAGAATTCTTCCATGATTGCATATTCATGAACATCGAATTTGGATGGTAGCTCAATGTAATTGTCGCCACTAATGATTTGCTGAGCAATTCTGATATTCTGCTGTTGCCAATCCGCAAAGTCTTCTATGGTATCACCTTCTTCTGCCGCACTCAGTTCCTCGTGGGATACAATATAAACTTCACCATCTCCAGTGTTTAAATATGCTGCTGATTCATCAAATTGCATTTGTAACTCATCAGCGATTTTTGCAATCTTTACTTTCAATTTTCCCTCTTAATATTCCCCCCAACGCCGGCATCAGCCAATTCACACAGAGGGAGGTACGACCGGCGGGTGAATTCGATCTGAATGCAT
>JAOZRE010000259.1:1449-5589 GCA_029940215.1 bacterium
CATTTGTTCGACATTTTTAATTTTTAATCTTTCTTTTAATCGGTCACCACCCAACGCAATACAAAGTTTTCTTAATTCACTTGTTTTTTTTATTCGCATTGTGATTGCGCTTGAACTCATATCAGTCTTCATCGATAATACTCTTTAAATTTTTGATATCATCTTGATCTTGGCCGCTCATTCTCATTGACTTCAATTTGATTAAACCAGCTGGGGATACTACTGGTAATTCTCCTTGATCCCAAGTCAATATTTCTTTGGTTTCCCAAACTTCTTTGATCTCTGGAGTCAATAGCAACATATCAAGCATAAGAACGTCACTTGAACCTGGAATAATTTTGGTTAGCCGATAGATTTGTATGGTATCATTGCTGAAGCGAATTAATCCTGCGTCAAAGGTGAATCCAAGATCTTTGGCTATACCTTTTGCTTTTTCCAATGTTTCGGGTTCAATCAAAATATCAATATCAAGTGTAGCCCTTGGAAATGCATAGACGGCCATAGCAAGTCCACCGCAAAGAGCATACTCAATTTTTTCCTTTTTAAACTCTTTCACTAGTTGAGAAAATTCTTCAAATAATTCCATAATTTTGTTTGTCGAACGTTTTTCTGAGCCGCAGCGGTAGCTGTCGGCTCTAGAAACAAGTTGGGTTGTTTTAGAACAGAAGCCGTCAATTTCTAAAAAAAAACATGGTATCTAATTTTCATTTTTTATCGCCTCAAATGACGAATTAATAAAAGAAAGTTTAGTTAACAGGTTGGCAATAAGTTTAATTCTAACTAGCCGTTTTGCAAGAAGGTACCAAATATACCTGTAGAGCAGAGAAATATCTGAATACATATATTGCCCATTTATCATTGCAGACATTTTTTGTTTTATAATTGACCTGATATCCTCATATGAAAATGGAATATGCTCAGTAATTTCTAAAAATCCAGCGCAATTAAGCATTTCTTTATACTCGCCGTGGTAGTATGCATGCTCATTTCCCCCATAATTACCCATTGAAACAGGATTAGACTCAAGTTTTCGATAAAATCTTTCTTTAGATTGGTATGGCTTAAGGAATAGCTCATTAATAACAAGCAACTGGCCACTAGTTTTCAGTAGATCATAGCAATTCTTTAGTGCTGCTCCTGGATCATAACAATGGTGCAGGCTAGAATTAAAAATACACAAATCAAAATCAGAATAATCAATTTTATGCATATCTTCACCTGAGCACTGGAAAACATTGATGTTTGATCTGAATTTAATTGATAGCCCATCAATTATTTGACAACACTCAAGGGAAGGCTCAACAACCGTAACTTTATGACCAATATCGGATAAATAGAATGAGCTCTGTCCCATACCTACACCAATATCCAGGATTTTCAAGTTTTTGCCATATGAATAAATTCTTCTTATCAATTCTTGCCCATCAGCTTTATCCAAGTATTCTTGGTAATACTGTTTTGGATCTTTGTAAAAGGAAAGTGCATGGCTCACCCCTAATGAAGAAAGTGTTTTCATCTCCTTAGCAAGCCCTTCAGGAACGGAGAAATTAATCTCTTTTATGGCCATAGTTACAACATTAAAAAGTATTTAATAAAATATGTGAATCAATTTTCCAATCCAACACCGGTTTCACCCGCAGCCCACTCTGTACTAGAACAACACGGTAATAGGTTGTGAAACATTGGGTGACAATAGGTCATAAAATGTGCGGGGCTGTCGGCTGTAAATGATTGTTGGGAGTTAATTGCTCTATATTCAGGCTTGAATATGTGGCGGAACAACATCAAATTTCACCCCCAAAGCGTCTAATAACCGGCGTATAGTATCAAAACGTGGTTTTGCACCCGGTTTTAATGCCTTGTACAGACTTTCCCGCCCAAGCCCCGCATTTTCCGCAATTGCCGAGATGCCTCGAGCCTTTGCGACATCACGAACTGCGATCAAGAATGCATCTGGGTCTGAATTTTCCAGTGCTGCTGAGAGGTACTCCGCAATAGTTTCTTCATTGTCCAGATAGTCGCTGGCATCGAATGGGGCAATACTTAATCGATCAGTGTTTTTCATGGTACTTCCTCTTTTAATAATTTTGCTATTTCTTGAGCCTTGGCAATATCGCGCTTTTGACCACGTTTAGTACCACCATAAAGCAGAACATAAACCACCGGACCAATGCGAGAAAAATACACTCGATAGCCAGGGCCAAAGTGGATTTGCATTTCGGAAACACCTTGTCCCACAGATTCACAGTCACCGAAGTTGCCTCGTTCGGCAGACCGAATTCTTTCAATTATTCGAGCTTTACCACGAGCATCTTTAAGTTTTATGAGCCAAATGTCAAAAACTTCAGTCCGGAGTATTGTGTTCATGATTCTACTGTATCCGATTAGATACAACTAAGCAAGGCCGTGATGTTTTTACCTCCCAACAATAGCATAAGTCGCGGCGGTAGCCGTCGACTTATGCTATTGTTGGGAGGTTCGTTGACGCTGAAATACCGGTGGACTAGAAACAGATTTCATACTTTTCGGCATCTACTAAAGCTTCACTCGTTAAGATAATCAAGAGCGTACTGGACATGAAGTGCAGTACCAGTTTCCAGAGCATCTTCGTCAATGGTGAATTTCTCATGGTGCCCAGGATAGACAGCACCTTTCTGTTCGTTTCCGGCCCCCAGGAACACAAAAACCCCCGGCACTCTTTCTGCGTAAAAGGCAAAATCCTCGGCTCCTGTAGCTGGCGGTCCTTCGATAAGAGAGCCTTCGCCGACGACTTTGCGAACCGTTTGAATAGCCCGTTTTGTACATGTGGGATCGTTCGCCATTGGCGGCGCACCCACGGAATATTTCAACTCTGCATTAGCCCGATAAGCTTGGGCAGTTGTCTTTGCGATCCGTTCAATAATACCTGGCATCTATTTTCCAGTGTCACTATTAAACAGCCTGACTGTCCCTTCCAGTTTAGCAGTATCGGCAATCATTGTTGCGGGTTCCCGCATGGAACATCCCCACACTGACAACAGTAGGATCAACTGGATCTGTTTCACGGCTTACGATGGACTGTAGATTCATAACAACGGCTGAGGCTGCCATTATAGCGTCAACTCCTTGGTGAGGTATTCCACCGTGCCCACCCTGTCCTTTGATAGTGATTTCAAAATGGTCCCCAGACGACAATCGAGCTCCCTCCTGGGCGTTAATCTGGCCGATGGGTAGAAACCCGTTTATATGGATCCCGAATATGCTATCGACGCGATCTAATCCGCCTTCTCTGATCACTGTCTTCGTTCCTGAAACGAGCTCTTCAGCCGGTTGAAAGATCAGTTTGACTGTACCCTGAAGTTCCTCTTTCATATCATGCAATACCTCGGCTGCACCTAGTAACATAGCCATATGCGCATCGTGTCCACAGGCGTGGCTGATCCCCTTATTCCGGGACTTATATTCAGTCTCGTTGGCTTCTGTTACCTCCAATGCATCCATATCGGCTCTCAATGCGATAGTCCTGCCGGATTTTGCACCTTCAATGGTGGCAACTATCCCTGGATCAGCAACTGAAAGATAAGAAATTCCCATCAGATCTAACTCTCTCTTGATTCTTTTGGAAGTTTCAAACTCCTTCCAGCTTAATTCCGGATACATATGGAATTCCCTTCTCATATCTATCACATACTGCTTGTACTGTTTTACTCTCTCAATTACCTCCATTATCGGCACCTCTCATTTATTTTTTGAGAACAACCCAACACCATTCTAAGCCGGGGCAACGATGAATGTAGAATAATTAAGGACTCTGAATGAACCTGACAATTAGTTTTACCAGCGGCCTATTGCCCTCGGCTTCGGAAATCAGTTATGGAGGAATCAATATTTTCTTGACACAAGGACAATAATGACCTCATAATTAAAACATGAAATCAAAACAATTTATCAGACTACTGAAAAAACATGGTGTTGAATTTGTTAAAGATCGAGGTAAAGGTGGACATTTGCTTGCTCGATACAAAGGCAAACAGACTACAATTCCTGTTCATGGCGATTCTGACCTTGGTTCACAATTTATAAAACTTGTTTGTAAACAACTCAATATCGACCCTAAACAAATAATCTAAATGGAATAAAATGATACAAGCATATCCAGTT
>JAOZRE010000259.1:5599-6924 GCA_029940215.1 bacterium
AGAACTACAAGAGACAGCGACGGAACAGTAATTGCGGAATTTCCTGATGTCCCGGAAGCAAATACTGTTGGTGCAGATGAACGAAACGCTCTTGAATGGGCTCAAGATGCACTTGTTGTTGCTTTATCTGGCTATTTAGACGAGCGAAAAGAGATTCCAAAACCATCAATGATCTCAAAAAAACAAAAATCAATTGCTCTACCTCCCCAAGTGGCGATGAAACTCGCAATATATCAGGGAATGAGAGAGCAACACATAACCCAAGCTAGTCTGGCTGAAAAAATGGATATTGATGGTCGTCAAGTTAGACGAATTCTAAATTTAGATCACAATTCCTCTTTATCCCACCTAGTTTCAGCACTAAAATGCATAGGTAAAACAATTAAAATTGATATTACCGATGCTGCATAACGCCATGCTGTACGGCGGCGATAGCCGTCCGTACAAGCAATTTGTTGTGCATTGGGTAGCTGATTTAAATACCATATTGACTACTTTAGCTAAATAGGCTATTATAGGCGAAACAGTCAATATGGAGAATATTATGCAAGTAACAGCAACTGAATTAAAAAACCGACTAGGACAATATCTCGATGCAGCGGAAACTGACCCAGTGATTGTTGAAAAATCAGGTCGTGTAAAATCCGTACTTATCTCAAGTGCAATGTATAAAAAATTCCTCACTTATGAAGATGCTTACTGGGCCGATAAAGCCAAACAAGCCGAAAAAGACGGTTATTTGGGAGCAAAAGCATCTGCTGATCTTCTGAAAGGGAATTGAATATATGCATAAAATCGACATTACAAAATCTGCTGGAAAGTTTATTAAGAAGTTACCTCCCAAACAGTATCGGCAGGTTGTCGGAACCATTCTTGGTCTCAGAGAAAATCCAACACCTCACGATTCAGAACAATTAAAAGGGTCTCCTGAATATCAGCGTGTAGACATTGGTGAATACAGGATTATCTATCGTTTTGATAAGGATACTGTGTACATCGCTGTTGTCGGAAAACGAAATGATGACGAAGTATACAAGCGATTCAAACAGGGTAAATACTAAATATTTCTATATTGATCCTCTCTATTCCTCAAATACTGCCCAACACCGGTTTCACCCGCAGCCCACTCTGAACTAGAATCGCACGGTAATTACGTTATGAAACATTGGGTAACAATAGACCGCCAAATGTGCGTGCGTATACCGGGTGGTAATTACCACTGAAACCGGTACCAACTTACCAGTCAAACCGGTTTTGTCCTACCACTGATACCGGTGTTTATTACCATTCTTAATTCTATCACCCCCTACGGCAGATCTTCATTC
>JAOZRE010000260.1 GCA_029940215.1 bacterium
ACCTTACCTGAGGGAAAGAGCCGCCGATGTGGAAGATATCTGCCAGCGTCTCCTGACCAATCTCGGTGTTTTGAACAAAGAGGCAAAACTCCATGACAACAGTATCGTGATCTCTGACCGGTTAACGCCGGGTGAGACAGCCTCCCTCGATATGGAGAAGGTTTGCGGCTTCATCACAGAAAAAGACGGGCCAACCTCCCACACCGCGATTCTCGCTCGCAGTCGGCAGATACCTGCTGTCAGCGGGGTTCACAATCTGCTCGGAAACACTGAAGCTGCCAAAAATATTATCGTAGACGGATTTAAGGGCGAGATTATTGTCAATCCGTCGAAGAAAACCCTTGAGACGTACTCCCGCCAGCAGAAAGAACACGCACGGCAACAGCAGACAGAAGTACTATCAGTTCCGTTTATTAACCAGATCAGCAAACACGGTGCAAAAATCCAGGCCAACGTCTCCAGTGTAATGGACACGGAAAAAGCTGCCAGCTTGAATGCAGATGGAATTGGCCTTGTGCGGACAGAAATATTTTATCTCCAGAACCAGGGTGACTTTGACTATGAAACACAGCTGAACCTTTATCAGCAAATTGCCCAGGCATTTCCATCCGGTCCGGTCATCTTCCGATTATTGGATATTGGAGCCGACAAAAGAAACCGGAACGATATGGCTGAGGATAACCCCGCGTTGGGCTTGAGAGGCATCCGGTTATTGTTGAAAGAAGGCAATCTGATGAAGGACCAGATCAGCTCCCTGCTAGAAGTCAGCGCCAACCACTCGATCAAGATCCTGATTCCGTTTATTAGTGACGCGGAGGAGTTTTCCTGCATCGCCGGTATCATCCGGGAGACCGCGGCAGAAAAGAATCTACCCTCACCGCCCATCGGGGCTATGATTGAAATTCCATCAGCGGTTTTCGTGTTGGAAGAGCTTCTGGAAACAACTGATTTTTTCAGCGTCGGAACCAATGACCTGTTTCAGTACTTCTGCGCTGTCGACCGCAACAATCCCCGGGTCAGCAGTATGTATAATCCTGATACCAAATCCTTTATCAGGCTATTGACCATGATATTCGAAAAGGTCCGGGATTCAGACAAAGAGATTGAGATATGCGGGGAGATCGCAGCCGATCCCCAGGTATTGATAAAACTTCTGGAGATCGGATTTCGCAATTTCAGCATCAACCCCTATTCCATTCATTCCACCCGTCGAAACCTATTGAACTGGTTTTCAGAACAAGCTGGTTGACATCGGAGGCGGCTGGTGAAAAAATCGTGCAACGAAATCAATAAATTTGAAACCAACAGGGGAGTTATGTTTGACAGAAAAGCATTGATGGAAGCCGTGATTGGCGGAGACGATATGACAGCGGTTGAGCTGGTTAACACCGGTATAGCTGAGGGTGTAGCGGCTACAGAGATCCTGAACGGTAGCCTGATTGCCGCCATGGATGTCGTCGGTGACAGAATGGAGAGCGGTGATATTTTCCTGCCCGAGGTCTTGATGGCAGCTCGAGCTATGAGTGCCGGAGTTGAAATCCTGAAACCACTGATGTCTGCAGATGATCAGGAAAGTAAAGCTGGCGTCATTATCGGGACTGTCAAGGGAGACCTGCATGACATCGGCAAAAACCTTGTCGCCATGTTGCTGGAGAGTGGAGGGCTTGATGTCACAAACCTGGGGGTGGATGTACCACCCGAAACATTCATGGAGCAGGTAAAGGAGAGAAACGCCAAGATTGTCTGCCTCTCAGCCTTGTTAACCACAACCATGCCCATGATGAAAGAGACTATCAACCTGATCACCGAAAACGGAATGAGAGATCAGGTCAAGATTCTGGTTGGCGGCGCTTCGGTCACACAGGCCTATGCCGAAGAGATTGGTGCCGACGGATACGCCCCTGATGCCGGAACGGCAGCCCGACTGGTTAAGTCCATAATGGCCGGATAAACCATTACAGGACATGCTGACGGCTGTAAAACCGGGTTAAATCTCTATTTCAGGCGTCTATAGATCCCCAAGTCTTCATCGGAGTAATGGAAGTATTGACTATGCACATTGTCAACAAATTCCTCGAAAGCCTGGTACCCTGCCTCATCCAATGACGCAGAGTACAGGTTGACAAGCAGATCATGGGCAATGTAGTCCTCACTGATCTCAATAAACCCCTCATCCTGGGTCCAGGTGACCTTGCTCTCTTCCTCTCTTGAAACAATACCGGAAATCGTGTGGGAACCGTCTATGATAATGGATATATATCGCTCCTTTTTTTCCGCCATATACCGCTTTATTCTCCGATGAGGCACCAGAGAATCAAATGGGCTATTTTCTCCAAAATAGATCCCCCGCAGTACCACCCCTCTCTGCACGGCCTTTTCCAGCTCTTCTGTCAGTTCCCTTATCTCTTCGTCCCAAATAGAGATGGCAATTCTCTTTTCAGCCCCCCTGATTAACAGATTCAAAAAACTGATGATATTCTGCCGACCTTTGATCACCACCAGTCTGTCATCCTGTTTTTTCTCCGAGTAAACCCGGCTGGCAAATTGCGAGATATTGGAAAACAGATCTTCGTATCGGATTTTGAGCTTTTTAATAAAAATATCCGGGTCTACGGGATAGTAGAGTTTATTCTTGCCCTCTTCCTGCTCGAAAACCATCTGCTTCACGATCAGGTTTTTCAACACCTCATAAATGCGCGACCTGGGGATCCCGGAGTTCTTACTCAGCGTGTAGCCATTTAACGGAAATTCTTCCAGAAGATTGAGGTAGGCTTTGCATTCATACTCTGAAAACCCAAGCTGCTTCATATCATTCGTAGCCACCGTTTTTTGATCCATCTCCACCTCTCTAAAGGTCAGCTCAAAAATAACTTGGCATTATGCTGGCAAAATGTCCGGTCTTTTTAGACTTTTGTGGCCAGCTTATACCACGTTATTTTTGTACGATCTCTAAGCGCCAAAAAACAAAACCGAATAGGTTACCACCACAGCACCGATAACCGGAATGATAATACCGCCTTTCCACAGGCCAAATAGCAGCGCGAACAGGATCCCGGCAATCCCGGCAACAGGCATATCCGGTGTGGCGTTAAATACCCCCGGGACAATCAATGCACCAATAGCCGCAACCGGAATACATTTCAGAAAGATATCCACCCGTTTGGGAATCTCCTTGTTGGTCAACATCAGAAAAGGTAACAGTCGCGGAATATAGGTCACCGCTGCCATACCTAAAATAATGGGAATGACATTATCCATAAACCTCCTCCCTGACGTCATCATCAACCATGAAAAATGTCCCTGCCAGAGCAACAACCAGAATACAGACGATGATTGTCCAACCGTCCGGCAGGATGTTCAACTTGATCAAAAAACTGTTCAGCAAGCCTGACGCAACGGCCAACACAACCGCTTTTATCGAATTTCTCAGTTCCGGTACCAGGATGGCCAATAGCAACGCGTACAGGGCAACTCCCATGCTTTTGGTTAGTATATCTGGTAAAAACCCACCGAGAATATAACCCGCAACCGTTCCGCTGACCCAGGCAGAGTAAGCGGACAGTTCCAGCAAAAACACAAATCTCTTTGTAAGGGTGCCCTTCCTAAATGAGAGAACCGAAAAGACCTCGTCTGTGACACCAAACGCCATCAGAACATGTGCTTTTCTGCTCATTCGGCTGACACGTGTGGATAGAGACGCACTCATCAGAAAGTGCCTAAAATTTACCAGCAGGGTGGTCAAAATAACACCTCCTCCACCCATACCCGTCATCAGAAGATTCAGAGCGATAAACTGACTGGCCCCTGCAAACACCACCGCAGAAAACAAAAAACACTGTAGAAGGGTAATTCCACACCCTTTGGATAATATCCCGAAGGCAACAGCGGCAGGAACATAGCCGATGAATATGGGGATAGCGGCCTTAAATGCCTGTTCAACCTCTCTAGTCATGGTTCCAATCATCCCGGGTTAAAATAAATACGATTTTCAACTGATCAATCTAGTGACTATCTTAGTAACTACTAATTAACCTGTCAAGAAACATCCCTCTCTCCACACATAACAAAATTGTATCTAACTGTATATATTTGGTTTGTAAGCAAAGTGACCTGGGTCTGACTCCCCATTTGCAGAGGAAAAAGGGAGGTGTTAAAAATCGTGAAATTTCCAAAAGCGGAATAACCTGCGTATGCGAGTGACAATGGCCACATGAACCGGTTATTTCTTTACCACTCATTCCAGAGTTGACTACCAGTTACACCGGATTTGTCTTACTGCCAATTGAAATCCTTGGGAGCAATTCGACGACATTTTTCTATTCTGACAAAAGGCTACAAAGTAGGCTGAAAAGAGCTGGGGTTTGGGCGAGAATTTTTGGAGATCCCGCAAGACGAACACCTTACCAGCAATATTCCACCTGGCATGATGTCAACTCTGCTATTTCAAAGACCTCTTTTCGACGGGGTTTAGTAATCCACAGTTCAGTTTTTCCGGAGCTATTTCTGGCTGGTTTCCAATTGATCATTCCCGCATGCCATTGTGACCCATAAAAAGAAAATCGTTCTGAAGCTTCCCCTAAAATATAATGTCTGCATGGCAAGTCTCACGGGGGTTTAGAAGATTGCAAGTGTTTCATTACATGAATGGCTTTTCCCTGTGTTCTTTTCATATCATTGTTTTGTTTCCTTGAATATGGTATCTTGCAAAAATCATTATTTGATCTCTTCGGGAAATTAACCATGAAGAGGACAAAATACTCAAATACTACCAAGATACTCACATAATTCAGGTATTTTGCTGTTCTACAAAGAAATTCAATATTGGATAACCTCGTCGCAAACAGTGAGTATCTTTGTGGAATATATTTTATGCATCGCCGTAAGCGGCGGGATATTTGACCCAGAGCTACACAATAAAAATCAGTATCGAAACTTAAATATCGTAGAGCAAAGAAGCTCATCCTCAAAAGCAGACTAAAAAACTATGAAAGCTGAGACTAAAGCTTATTTTCCATTAAAAGGGATAGTAATACTCTTTGGATTCGGAATAGTATACAGCTTGGTATTTCTTCCTTTTTACCCAGTTTTAGGTATAATAATACCCTTATCTGGAATGATAGTTGTGGCTTTGTCAGGTTGGTTCTTTGGGATTGTTGTTGGTGTTTCTGCCGGTGTACTGTTCGGCTCGCTGGACATTTTTTTTCTGAACCAGGTGGAATCGGTAAAACTGACGGAGGACATACTTGGCGTTCTGTTTGAAATAGGCGTTGGTGGGGTATCCGGATGGGTTGGATATCTTTATCGAAGAGTAAGTGAATCGACAATTAAACTGGAAAAAGAAAAAGAAACATTGAGAAACGGGATTGCAACACGCAATCAGGCTGAAGAAACGCTCAGGGAAAGCGAAGAGAAATATCGAGCTGTTATTGAAAATGCCAATGAAGCAATTATTATCCTTCAGGAAAACGATTTTAAATATTTTAATCCCATAACTTGCGAATTGACCGGCTATACGGAGGAAGAACTTTATTCAAAACCTTTTCTTGACATCATACACCCGGACGATCAGGAAATGGTCATTGACAAGTATATCAGAAGACAAAACGGTGAAGACCTCGATGAGATCTACACTTTCCGGGTAATTGGAAAACAGAGCAATGTTATCTGGGCTGAAATCAAGCCTGTGATAATCGATTGGGAGAAAAATGTAGCAACCTTGTGTTTTATCAGTGACATTACGGAACGCAAGCAGGCAGAGGAGGAATTGCTAGAGAGTGAGAAACGCTTTAAAGATATGGCTGAACTGTTGCCTGTTGGGATTGTAGAAATGGATGCCGAATTGAATCTCACTTATATCAATAATACAGGATTTGAAATATTTGAATATACCCCTCAGGATTTAAAAGCCGGACTCAATGGAATTGACTTGCTTCATACAGAAGATCGAGAAAAGGCTGCCGGTCGTATAGCAGAGTATCACAAAGGGAAGTACGTTCCTCCTACGGAATATCGGGTATTGAACAAGAATCAGTCCGCCATCCCGGTCTTGTTTAATGCAACGCCGATTCTTCAAGATAATCAGATTACCGGTTTCAGAGCCTCAATAACGGATATCAGCAGCCTGAAGGAAATGGAAGACGCAATGAAAGAAAGCGAGAAATTCTTCTCCCAAATGTTTGAGCAATCAGCAATAAGTACCTGTCTTTATAATCCACAAGGATCCATCATCAGAGTTAACCCTGAATTCTGTGAGATGTTTGGTGTTACCGAAAAAGCCATTACTGGTGGCAAATACAATGTATTTGAGGATCAAGCTGCAATAAATGCAGGAGTAATCCCCCTGCTGAAGGAGATATTTGAAAAGAAGAAAACAAGAAAATTGGAGTTTAGCTTTGATCATGATGTATCTTCGGAATCGACAGGGACACCTTCAATCAGAGAAGGAGAGGTTTATCTCGAAGTCTTCGGGTTTCCGATTTTAGATAATGAAGGTCAACTAAAATTTGTTGTACTTCAGCATCTTGATATCTCTGAAAGCCGACAGGCTGTTCAGGAACTGCATGACAGTGAAGAGAAATATCGAACGGCGTTTAAAACCAGCCCTGATGCAGTGAACCTAAACAAACTGGATGGACTATATATCGATATAAATGATGGGTTCACTCAGTTAACCGGATTTACGTACGAAGATGTAATTGGGAAACTCTCATCAGAAATTGAAATATGGGCAATTCCGGAGGATCGGGAAAAACTGGTTTCCGCCCTTGGTAAAGATGGCTATATCGAAAATCTGGAATCGAAATTCAGGTGTAAAGATGGTTCATATAAAATAGCCATAATGTCAGCTAGATTGATAACTTTGAATAATGAACCTCATATTTTATCGATCACCAGAGATATTACGGAACGGAAAAAAGCA
>JAOZRE010000261.1 GCA_029940215.1 bacterium
GCCAGTTCCTTGGGGTCCTGCAACCATTGATCCAGCATGGCTTTGGCAATTTCATCCATTTCCATGCTTTCATAATCTGGGAGCTCCACCCCTTTAAAATGGTGGGCAAACACCTGGTCATACAGGTCAAAATAACGTTCACTTTTAACAAGAATGGCCCTGGCGGTTGTATAGAAATCATCCAGTGAGCAGATCAGGCCTGTGTAAAGCGCTTTTTGCAAGGTCAGGAAGGAGGTTGGGCTGATGGAGATACCGACATCTTTCAGGGTATAAAAAAAGTTTATAAACATCTTTCTGCCCTCATGCTAATTGGCTTATTAGGAGCGAGTTCGCTGTTTGGTACTGTCAGATGCCCTTGCGATGTCATGGCTTTTTTTGAACAGTACGCCCAGAAATGGAACCTCTTTTTTGATGATATCGCCACCGCTGAAATCAGGATCAGAGTTCAATGCCCTGATCCAGTTGATCAATTCACGTGTGGCGGGCCTTTTTTCGATACTGTCCAGCGAGCGCAGCTTATAGAAGGTTTCAATGGCATTATCTGCCAGTTTCGAGTCTATATCTTCAAAGTGCACGTTGATGATTTTTCGCATCATTTTCGGATCAGGGAAGGCGATGTGGTGAAAATTACAACGTCCCAGGAATGGGTCAGACAGGTCCTTTTTGGCGTTTGAGGTGATGATGAAGATGGGCCGGTTCTTGGCAGATATGGTCTTGTCGACTTCAATAATGTCGAACTGCATCTGATCCAGTACATCGAGCATATCGTCCTGGAAATCAGTATCTGCCTTGTCGATTTCGTCGATGAGCAAAATCACTTTTTCATCTGAGGTAAATGCCTGTCCGATTTTCCCCATTTTAAGGTACTCCTCAATGTTACTGACATTCCGACTGGAGTCACCAAAACGACTGTCATTCAGACGGGTCAATGTATCATACTGGTACAGGGTTTCGACCAGTTTCATACTTGATTTTACATTGAGTACGATCAACGGCATCTGCAGATTTTCTGCGATGGCATGCGCCAGCATGGTTTTCCCTGTGCCGGGCTCTCCTTTGAGCAGCAACGGCATTTCAAGTTTCATGGAAACGTTGACGATTTGTGCGAGTTCACTGTCCAGGATGTATTTGTTTGCTCCAACGAAATCACCATTCGACTGATTATTTGACATGGTCGGTCCTCTTTGGTTGATAAATTGGTGTAACTCCATTTTAAAATAACTGCCAGTATCCCTTGGCTTCTATCCGTGCGATCGTTGATGACAAGTCATCCAGGTTGTTCTGCAGCGGCCTTATCCAGGTTTTTCAAGTGGTCTGTCTTGCTTGAAGTGGGCAGAAATGCTTTTTACACTCGTAATATATCAAATCACGGGGCTTCGCACAACTCGTTTCTGATCTGACGGGGTTAAATGCACAAATATAACAAAAAGAAAGATTGTACATTACCGGTTTACATTTATTTATCAATCCTCGACTGACAGGGTAAAGAAATCGTTGACAATTGCTCAAAAAAAAACGATCCTATCAGATCGAAAACGACCGGCATTATACAGGATTTAAAGGGCCCTTCGGGGCTGGATAATCCTCTATGCTGAAACTTCAACTGATCGGTTTTGATAGGATCTTCAGGAGGGTATCATATGACAGAAATCAGGTATGACGGTAGAGTTGCAATCGTAACAGGCGCCGGAATGGGGATTGGCAGAATGTACGCACTGGAACTGGCACACAGGGGGGCCAAGGTCATTGTCAATGATCTGGGTGGTGCCCGGGATGGTTCTGGTGCTGATCAGTCGGCAGCAGATAAGGTTGTAGAGGAGATCAGGGCAGCAGGAGGGGATGCCACAGCGAACTATGATTCTGTTGCAACCATGGAAGGCGGACAGCACATTGTTCAAACAGCATTGGATGCCTACGGCAAGCTGGATATATTGATCAATAATGCTGGTATTCTGCGTGATCGCTCCTTTCTGAAAATGAGCGAGGAAGAGTGGGACCAGGTAATCGCTGTGCATCTGAAAGGGGCATTCTGTGTTACCCAGCCGGCAGTGAAAAAAATGAAGGAAAACAACTATGGCCGGATAGTATTTACGTCATCCGCCTCCGGTCTGTATGGCAATTTTGGGCAATGCAATTATGGTGCGGCGAAACTTGGACTGGTTGGTATCATGAACACCCTTAAACTGGAGGTAGCAAAATATGATATCAAGGTTAACACCATCGCTCCTACAGCCTGGTCGAGGATGACAGCAGACTTGTTTCCACCGGAGTATGAACAGAAGCTGAATCCGCAATTCAATGAGCCGATGGTACTTTTTCTTTGTTCAGAGGATGTCCCGGTCACAGGGATGACTTTTGCTATGGGTGCTGGATGGTACGGCAGAACAGCTGTTGTTTCCGGCAATGGCGTGTGCCTTGGTGATGCCAGTCGGCCTGTGGCCGTTGAAGAAATCAGGGATAATTTCGACCAGATTGTGTCCCTTGACGAAACGAAGCCCCATGACAATGGTGGATCCATATTTACCTACATGGCGCCATTGCTAAGTTGAGAAACAGCCATTCGTAAATGGTGTAATTATTGACCTGAGGAGTTGTCCGGTTGTTCTTTTCAGGAAAGCCTGAACGGTTAACAGTGTTAATCACACCGCGTCAGACAGGGGGTAGCTTGATGGTAAACCGGGCCCCTTCCTGAAATTCACTATCGTATTCGATGGTTCCATCGTGTTTTTCAACCATCTTGCGAACCATATAAAGGCCGATTCCCTTTCCCCTGTTGTCATCGATTCCCGCCCGGTCATACAAATCAAATATGTTGTCCCGTTTTCCCTCGGGTATGCCTCCACCGTTATCAGTGATTTGAATCAGGGTGTTATTTTCATCCTGGGATACATCAATCTTGATGATTAGCTTAAGTGGGTCCAGCCCACTGTATTTTACAGAATTATTAATCAGGTTTTGGAGGATGTCATAAATTGAAGCGCGATCAGCGTTTAATTGAATATCGTGGCCGGAAACCTCAGTTTTGATTTTTTTCTCACTATTTTCAATATCCAGACTCAGAATTGTCGTGACCGCTTCGATATTGAACATCTCCTTTGATATTTCATTTGAATTGATGGTATTCAGAAGATTCATGAAAACTCGGCATCTGTCTTCCAGTGAAGGTATCAGCTCAGCTGCCACTTCAGGTTCTCCGAGATCAACCAGCGTAATGGTGCCAAGGATTGAGGACATCAGTGATCTTAAATCGTGTGCAAAAGCCGTTCTGGTAAATTTCAAATCTTCGTTCTCCCTCATTAGGGTATTGTTTCTGTCAGATAGATTGCTAATTAACGCCACTCGCTTGTTCCGACTGGTAAAAAGTGTATCAAGGGTAGCCTTTAACTCATTCAGCGATTTGGAATCCAATTCCTGGATTTCACGCTGGTCATTGAGTGAATTCAGCAGGTTCTCAATTCGAAACTGTTTGCTGTCTATGATCTCTTTCTGCAGTTTTTTCTCCTGCAGTTGTTCCTGTATAGCCAATTTCTTTTTTGTATGTTGAACAACCTTTTTGCTGTCAACCTCCATTTCCCGGTCCTTCTCAGCCTTAAACTGGTTCAGCTCTTCCAATAATCGGGAGTTTTCCGCTCTTTCTTCTTCCAGTCGAGCGTATAGTTCCTGCATCTTGGGATCCAGTTTGATCTCCACCGCTTCTTCTACTTTTTCTTCTACCTTCTCTTTAACTTTATCTTTTTTCTTTTCCATAAACGATAATAGGTGAAACGTGGATTGAATATCTGTCTTTTCTGCTGATAACATGCAATCTTTTCCGACTTCGCTCAGCATAGTATTTTAAGACTGTCTCGTCAAAATCACCATTGAACAGCTGAATGCATTAACCGGTAGTGATCAATTACACTCTTGCACACTACTTGTTTCTGAACATTTGAGAATTCTCTTTTAAGTAGCTGAATTTATGAATAAAGACATTCTAGAATGCCGTCATTCCGTGCTTGAGACGGAATCCAAAATGATTTCAAAGTAATGCGTGCCTGTATACCGGATCAAAGTCAATATGACGAGGAGAACTCTAGACTGTCAAGATTGTTTATAAGGTGGTCTAAATTATAGTTCAGGCTAAGAATTCAGTTTGATAACTTGACCGGTAAACCAATTGTCTGTATTTTAATTCGAGATACGAAATAGATTTTTGGTGTTCGACGCTCTTGCTTTTAAACAATAGGTAATCCCTTTCCTCTGCAATTGAAAAAACAAGAAAAGGAAAATGGCTGATAAAAATGAGATGAAGAAAAATCCCACAGTTCTGATTGCTGACGATAATAAACAGACTGTAGAGTTGCTGAAAAAATTCTTTAATAAAGCGAAAGATAGAGGTGACGTGATATGTGAAGTAATCGAGGCGTTTAACGGAGACGAAGCGATTCAAATGCTGGATATCGCTCAGCCGGAATTGATATTGTGTGATATCGGAATGCCTGGGAAAGACGGGTTCGAAGTGCTCAATCACTTCAACACATTCAGCAAAAAACAAAATCTCTACTGCTTCTTCAGCTTTCTGTCAGCCGCAGAGGATGAGAAAATCAGGGCGTTTAAAGAGGGAGCGATGGGCTTTATGAACAAAAAGGACATCAACTATTTTGTGATAACGCTGCAGATCAGAGCTTGGTTGCGCCTTGTTGAACTGGAGAGGAAAGAAGCAGCCGAGGAAATGGTGTAGGCATTTCAAAAGAATTATCGGTCATCGGCCTCAAATTTTTTCATGATGGCTGGTGCTGTCAGGTCCTTCGTGTAAACCAGTAGGTGTCTTCCCATTGATTTAATTAATGGCTTCAGTTTCTCACGCTTTCCCTTAATGGCAAACACATAGTTTTCCGGCAGTTGTGTTCTGACATTACGAAGCCATTTCAGTTTTCCCTCAGATGGATAGTGTATCCATTCTACTTGCATGTGTTCTTTGTTCTCATTCACATCACAGACCGAGAAGTCCGGTAGCAGGTAGCGGTTATCCCTGAGCTGGATGATCTCCCTATCCGAATCTGCTTTGTGGGTCGCAGCATATTTCTCGTTAAACCGATTCAGGAGAATAACGGTTTTTTCATGGGTCCAGGTGTTTTGCGCCTGGAAATGAGAACAGAAGGAATTGTCATCTGTTATTTCCAGCGAAAAGATTCTTCGTCGATTCGGAACCTTTAGTTGAGTTGTTAATCGCCAGGGAACTGTCAACAGCAGAACCGCCGGGAAGAACTGTGCGATTTCCATCCCGTATGAACGGCTGTTCTCGAGGACGGCACCGGGGCCATCTATCTTCATTGTTATCCAGTCGTGATCCCTCTCTGTAAGCTCGAACATCAATCTGAAAAACTTCAACATCTGCATCAACTGCTTGAGTGCCGGTCCATGCTGTCGATTGATGGTAACCTCCAGGCTGCGAGCATGGAGCAGCAAGCCCTGTACCTGGGCGATATTGAAGCGATGAATGAGTGCGTCTGCCTGAATGGGCTCAAACTCCGTGAGCTTCTGATTGGCCGGGATATCTCCAAAAAGTTGATGCTCTTCGATTGTCCCTGATTCGATGGGTGAGAGTTGGGAAGCCGATAGAATGTTTTTTCGATGTTGAAGGATGTCCGACTGATTGTCATCGAGCTTCTTCCAGTAGTTGGCAGAAGCGGTGAATAGCTGCTTGCGTATTTCAACTGCATTCACAGCCCCCGGATCTCCAAATGAGGAGCGTTTATACAGCAATTCAGATAATCCTTGAACCACTTTTGGGTTGATCTTTTCGATGTTGAAGGTGCTGATCTGCTCTTCAATTTCAAATCGTCTGCGACCGTTGGAATCCTGAAAGAGATGAATCAGGCTATCTGCCAGTTCGAGATGTTTTTTATTGATCTTTAGAAAGAACGGGCGGGCGATTCCGTTTCGAAACGAAGTGATCAGTCGCTGGCGGCTCAGCATGTTGAAAAGGAGTAATGTGTTGGTGGTGCGATTAATTTCCAGTCGATATGCCGGAAACAGAAGATGAGATATGAAAAGCGATTACGGCAAATGCATTTGCGACATTAATGGAGTTTTTGAAACCAGCCATAGGAATGTGCACAAAATCATCACACGCCTGCAACACAGGCTCACTGATACCATACTCTTCGTTTCCCAGGACGACAACCCCCTGGAGTGGCCAATCGTATGCATCATAGCTGGTACAACCGGCTACCGTTTCAAGGCCGATGATTCTGTACCCTTCCTCCTTCATTTTTAACAAGTTCGTTGACAGCTCATCGGTTTTCCGGTGGGGAATCCAATCGGTTGCACCCATTGATGTCTTTTCAACCTGCCGGTTTTCGGGTCCAGGGGTTTTTGAACTCATCAGGATAGATTCAAATCCTGCCCCATCTATCAGCCGGAAAATGGAGCCGACATTAAAGGCACTTCGAAAATTGTCCAGGGCGACCTGATAGGGAATTACCCCTTTCCATGACTGATCGATCGATTTATCTCCGGTTAAGACATGGGGTAACAGGTCAGCCTCCGATAATCCAAGACCTGTCTCTTTTTGATGAGCATGGAAGGTATCTGCGATAAATTCAATCCATTGTGCACGGTTCTGAGGTATTATCAGGGCGTTTTCAGGGGGGGTAATCCATCCGTACAGCTGGACAAGGTTTTTCCTGACGGTTTCCAGTGAACCATCGCTGATCTTTTCCGAGATTAAAGCTGTGTATATATCCCGCAGCCAACTAGCGATCCACTTGTGCCGTCTCGCAGCAGGCAGTGAGAGGAGTTTTTTTCTGGTAAACGGGAAACTGATCATGAAACACCGGTCTGTTTGAGATCGAAGATAAAGTTCTAAATGAATGTAAACAAGCGGTTCAGTTCGGGTGAATC
>JAOZRE010000262.1 GCA_029940215.1 bacterium
ATCCAAAAATATTGTCAATGCCGTTGGCGAGTGCGAATTCAAGACACTTGATACCATTGAACTGTACAGCGAATGTGGAACCAAAGGTTTTACCCTGTGCGTTGGGTTCCAGGCATCCGACAATGCCATAGTCCCTGGCGTCTTCCAGTGTGTGTCCTGCATTTACCAGGGAATCGATGATGGCCTCGTCACTGAAAAGGTGTAACAACATTCCGTCTTTGGCGTACTCAACCACTCTCTGGAAAAATGTGTCTTCAGATTTCCGACTTAACCTGACCCCGAAGTTAGGCTGAACGGTCCGAATATCTGCGTAAGCTTCAAGGCCGATCATGCTCAGCTCGTTGGTTGCATCTTCACCATCGGGGCCCAGACCGCCGACGGTTACATTCTGGGTTGTTTTACCCTCGGTTCCTTCTCCACCCGGTATATAAGCCTCTTCAAGCACGTTCCAGATTTCATTTGTTTTGATAAATAGCAATGAGATCAGCTCTTTGGCCTTTTCGGGTGTGATGGCTCCCTTTTCCAGATCTTTTTTATAGAACGGATAGAGGATCTGATCAATTCGCCCCAGCGAGATCGAATTACCACCGGATTCTATCTGGGCGATCAGGTGAATGAAATAAACTGACTGCGCTGCTTCATGAAAAGACTCGGCCGGGTACTCCGGAACCCGGTTACAGACCTGTGCAATCTCTCTTAACTCCGCAGCGCGATTTTCATCTGATTCCTTGTCAGCCATTTCAGATGCCAGGTTGGCGTAACGTTGCGCAAATCTGACGGCTGCTTTCAGAGACCGGACCACCGACAAATAAAACTGGCCCTTGTCAGAGGATTTATCTGCCTCGTCCAGCAGGTCAAAGGCTTTGCCTGCTTTTTCAATGATACCCGACAGCCCTGAATTCAGTATATGGCTGTGGTCCATGGTAAAATGGCCTATTCCGTAGGTGATCTCAAGCATGAAGGTAAAGATATACTTGTCAATATCCTCCATGATGTCTTCGGGGAGATTTGCTTCGAACAGGTCTTCAACGGTTTTTCCATCCCAGAAAGGGACAATCGTTTCCTGAACTTCCAGTTTCTCTGCTTCTGTTATCAAGGCTCGCTGGACAACCCGTTTATCGAAATTGTCAACATCGCCTTCGATCCATCTGATCTTGTTTTCAGGGAATAAGGGAGCCCCTTTGAGTTTGCTGGTCCGGCAACCGACAATTAACTCGTCCGGGCGGATTGTCACACTGATATTCTCCAGAATATGTTCCAGCGCGAGACTCATGCGCGTCAGGGGATCTTTCTCCCAGTTTACGGACATGGCTTGGGTCAGGTATCGAGCCCTCTCTATGCAGACCTCCTGGGGCGCACTGATAATCCGGTCTCTTAGTCTGGCGACACGTGTGCCGGATATGGCGGACGGCGAAGCAAGTTGTACTCCCATTTATCCTCCTGGTGGTTTGTTCGGCCAAAAGCGGATTACACCTTGATGTCCATGTGGTTCAATAAAATTTTGTCACGCACGGATTTAGGCAGATTGCGATTCAGGAACAGGAAAAAGGTGCTCATGAAGTCAACTTGGTTGTGAAGCTTCGGGTTATCCGCTTTTAATACCTTGATGATTCTTTTGGCTGCATTCAGTGGCGTGGTGGCATCCTTGATCAATTTATTGTCCCGGTCGATGAACCTTTTGGCTCTTTGCCGATACGGCGATCCTTCAGGCGGCAGATGGTGTATCTTGGCGGCAAAATCTGTGGAAACCTGAGCCGGTTGAATAATCGCCATTTTTATTCCGAAGGGACTCACCTCGTAAAGGATTGATTGAACGAGACCTTCAATGGCAAATTTGGTTGCAGTGTAAATGGATTCAAATGGAAATGGAACCTGGCCAACCAGGGATGACATGGCGATTAACTTCCCACCAAGGTTTTCCCGCATTGAAGGGATAAAGGCCTGAAAGATTGTGGATGCCCCAATCACATTGATTTCAAAACATTTTTTGGCGGCCTCCAGATCAACCTCTTCAAAGGGTCCGAAAAAACCGATCCCAACGTTGGACAACACTGTGTCAACCTTTCCATATTTTTCAAGGACGGCATCCCGAAAGGCCAGGACACCCTTTCTGTTCGTAATGTCCAGCACATCCAGATAGTGATTGCCGCCTATGGCATCCAACTCTACTCGCAGCGCTTCGATGCTTTGCTCATCCACATCAAATCCGGCTATACTGTCCCCTGAAGCGGCCAGCATTTTAGCCACTTCTTTTCCCATGCCCTGGGCCAATCCAGTAATAACGATCACTTCACCCATTGTTCCTCCTCTTCGTTCAATTGGTTGATGTAACAAATTATCAGGTTGAGGATTTATGGTACCATTTTCCGAGTTGCTTCATGGATGTTCTGAAATCCGGGTATTGCAGTGTAAACCCGCTTTCTGCCAGTTTGGAATTGTCAACGACATAGTCATAGTACAGGTATTTGACTGCCTCATATTCGAGGTCCGGAATCTTGCCTTTCAACCTTGAAACGAAACCGTCGATGATGGATGTGAGCTTAACAAGGGCCAGGGGTAAGTGCAAACTCGGGGTTTTTGTCCCATAAGTTTCTGCTGCCAGCACCAGCGCCTCCTCAAGGGTGGGATTGGAATCTTCCGCTATGTTAAAAATCTCCCCAATAGTTCCATCGGTCAGTGACAGATGCTCTACCGCACGGGCAACATCTTCTGCTCGAATATTGGACAGTGTCTGTTTTCCAGATCCCGGGATAGCAGATATCGATGATGGACGTGAAAATGCCTTACCGGCACCATCGGTGCAACGAGGGCCATAAACCGTACAAGGCCGGATAATAACTGCTGGCAGCCCCTCTTTTATCCGCTTGAAAACGATATCCTCACCTGCGGCCTTACTTCGGCCGTAAGCATTCTCAGGATATCTTTTGTCGGTCTCTCTGTAAGGTGTTCCGCTGTAATAACTGTAAACAGATGTCGATGTCACATGCACGAAACACCTCACTTTCCTGTCGAGCGCCAGCTTGGTGATATAGCTGACACCCTCTACATTGGTCGGATAAAGATCTTTGTAAGGTGTCGAAAAGTTACAGATCGCTCCGAGATGAAAGACCCGGTCAACATCACCTTCAAACAGGGGCGGCAATGTCTCCGGCCGGGTCAGGTCCGCAGCTACATATTCAACCCCAAGCTTTTCAAAAAAAGAGATATCCTTTCTGGGGCGAGCGGTAGCCCTGACACGGACTCCTTTCTTTACAAGGTGTTCGACGACATGGCTGCCCATGAAGCCGGCGGCACCTGTTACCAGTGAAATTCCTGAATATTCCATCATTCCTCCGTATGAATGATCGGTTCCCTTGAAAAGGTTAAACAGCAGCCCCAACAGTTTCTGCTTCGATAATTCGTTTCCGGGACTCCTCCATCCATTCAAGGAGGAGTCGATTCATTTTGATACCTAGCTCTGCCATCAGGTTTACATAAATATCATTCCGCTCCCACGTTTCCAGGTTCTCCTCCCGCTTCTTCAACTGCTGCTGGAATTCTCCGATTCGGTCATCAATGATTTCGACAGCTCGGTTTTTGTCCCCGAACCCGAAAAATACAAAGCGCATCAGGAAAGGATCCCTGAGCAACATACCGTTTTCAGGAGAGATGGCCAGCCAGTCGGTAAATTCATTTTTTCCGGCTTCTGTGATTGAATACAGTTTCCGCGGCGGACCTTTTTCACCAAGACGCACCACTTCCCTCACTGTGATCAGTTCTTCAGCCAACATTTTTTTTAGATTAGGATAGATCTGGCCGAAATTGATCGTCCACATATGACCAAAGTTCTGCTCGATCACCTCCTTGATGCGATAACCGTGAAGATCACGGTAGTGAAGAAGCCCGAGTATGGTGTGCCTTATTGACATTAACGCTCCCTGAATATCTTAGTTGAATAGTGAATCTACAATCAACCATTGTAATTGGTTTCCGTTTCCTACTGCGGCAATTGAATGTGTAAGGTATCGACCTGTCAAACTGGTTTTGTTCTTCCCGAAAATTTATGGTTTATGACGGCTATAACCAGCAGTACAATCGCTACGCCCAGTGTCAGGAAAAATATGGCACCTGAGTTGGGCAGCAGTCTGATCACCGGCAGAAGCATGGCATAACACAACATGGTTGACAGTGCATAGGCGATGGAAAAGTCCTTCAATACCGGTGTTTTCATGTCCGGATCACAGATTCTGAGCAGCAGAATCCCTGTCATCATAACACCAGTACTCTGGCCGAACAGCGCAATAGCCCGTTCAAAACGATAATCCTTGAAGAATATATTCCCAAGAACCATTATCACCAGATAAACAAGAATGAAGCCGACGATAAACATGACAACCATCGGGACGACATACTTGATTACCGCTTGTACCGGAAGACTAGCAACGGCTGCTACGATTGAGAAATCCACCAGAAACGAAGTGAACTTGGTCTTTATCTTAGGGTCAATCAGAAATGACAGATTGAGTTTTTTGATAATCAGGTTGACGATTAACATGATGGCGATGGCATACGCCCACTCGGCGATGTTGGACAGCAACGGAACTTTATGACTCTTAAGAAATCCCGTCAGCAGATAGGACAATCCACAGACACTGAAGACAATGGCCACATGAAAGGCAAGGCTGTCAATGGATGAGGTATGGGTCGTCTCACGGCAGGTTATGTCCTGTTTGCCGACGTCAGGCTGGTAGCCTTTTCGCATTTCTTCCGGAAGAGCGGAAGGATCTGTTAGGTGGTTGATTCTGTTTTTGCGGGCCGCTGTATTAATGAATATCATGCCAAGCAGGATACCTCCGACCAGTCCAACTGTGGCTGATGTGACAGCCACACCTTGGGCAACTTCCCAATACGGCATTTTCAATTTCTGCATAATATTGCCAATTAGCCCGGCCGTTCCATGTCCACCAAAAAAGCCGAGTGATAGCTCCATCCCGAAAGCAGGATAAATCTCCAGTTGAGGCATCAGCTTGGAGAATATCATCTTTGTCCCAAATCCAAGTGCAAACAGCGCGAAAGCGCAGGCCGTTCCCAGAAGAAACATGGGCAAAATTCCGCCTTTCGATGTCTCAGCTGTTTCCCCTGGCCTTTCCATGCCTATTCCCAAAGGGATAGATGCGATGATTGGCAGAATTAAGATCCCCGGAATCAAGGCAAAATCCTTAAGAAATACGCCGGGTACCGGTAAGACAGCATACGACTTCATCACGATAGGCCCAAAAATCAATCCGATAAATCCGCCAATTACTGCAGCAGGTAAAAACAGGTTCTGGAAAAGCTTTATCTTTGCTCTTAATAAAACCCCCAACAGCAGAAGCGCTCCGAGGATGGCAAATTCCTGAAGTAATCGCGTAAACAGTTCGGATGTCATATTCCCCCTTATGTTTAATCCATCGTTATGACCGTCACTATCTGAGGTCAGACTGAATTTGATTGATAACCTTAACCGAGTGCTGTAGCAAATAAGCCCAATAATACAGCTAAATAACCCTTTGCTGATTATTTGTCTGGTTAATATATTGGTTATATATATACAAAGTATATAAAAGTCAACCCGTTTATTAAATTCCGTGGGTTGATTCTTTCTGTCTTAGTGTTTCGGGGAAAAAGCAGGAGATACTTGACGGGAGTTTGGCTTCGACTTAAAATAGTAGATTGAACTGTTGCCTAATCTTCATTTTAATAGGAGCGTCATATGTCAGCATTAATAAAAAACGGAACGATCGTTACAGCTGAACGGAATTATCGTGCGGATCTTTATTGTGACAATGGGTTGATAACGGAAATCGGGTCAGCGCTTATAAAAAATGGCGGCCCGCAAAGAGCCTGAAGCGGTTGAACGATAAGTGATTCGGACAGTCAATCTCTTGTTGTGGGGTTATTGTCACCATATCCTTTGAGAATACTAAATGAGAAAGCCCTTGAAAAAAATTATCAAGCTGCTTGTGGCACTGGTTGCAGGCATTATTCTTCTAGCTGCGACTGTTCTGCTCAGTGTTAATTCCTGGTACCATTTTCAAGCCCAACAGCTCGTTGAGAAAAAACCAATGGGGGTTACTGCCCGCAATGGAATGGTGGTATCTGCGCATCCGCTTGCCTCGAAAATCGGCGTTGCGGTTCTTGAAAAAGGGGGAAATGCGTTTGATGCGGCCATTGCGGTTCAGTTTGCTCTGGCGGTGGTCTATCCCAGCGCCGGAAATATCGGCGGGGGTGGTTTCCTGGTGTACCGAACAGCTGAAGGACGAACTGGCAGTCTTGACTTCAGGGAAAAAGCACCCCTGAAGGCCCATCGGGATATGTATCTGGACAGCGAGGGGAAACCCGTTTCCAGGCTCAGCCTGGACGGGCACTTGGCAGCAGGGGTCCCCGGGACTGTGGATGGGATGTTTGCCATTCATGAAAAACTGGGCTCTCTGCCAATGTCAGACCTGATTCAGCCCGCCATCGATCTGGCCCAAAAGGGGGTTGTTCTGACAGCCAAACAAGCCGAAGGATACAATGGATCCCGGGAGTCGTTTCTGAAGCTAAATACCCACCGTCCCTACGTGGTGCAAGATCAGCTCTGGAAGGCGGATGACCGGATTTTACACCGGGATCTGGCGGCAACCCTGTCACGAATAAGGGATCTGGGCAGGCAGGGATTTTATGGCGGTCAGACCGCAGAGCTGATTGTCGCCGAAATGCAGAGAGGAGGTGGCATCATTAGTATAGATGACCTGTCAGACTATCGGTCGGTGTGGCGGAAGCCCATTGTTGGAAACTACAAGTCCTATCAGGTGATATCCATGCCGCCGCCTTCCAGTGGCGGGATTGCCCTGCTGCAGCTTTTGAAGTCTTCAGAGAAAATT
>JAOZRE010000263.1 GCA_029940215.1 bacterium
TCAAAGAATTTTGACGGAAATTTATTAAAACATAGCCTATCAGGTAAACGCTTCCGGGCAAACGGCTTCCAGTTCCAATGTGCTAATAATATTTTCAGTAACCAGTCGCTGTCCGCATTCCCTCATGGAGACAAACCCCTCTGAACAAGACATCTTCTCAATCTTGGAAATAGCATCTTCATATGACAGCATTTTTTTAATGGCTGGTGTGATCTTTAACATTTCCAGTATTGGAACTCGGCCGGAGATGCCTTTGCCGAAGCAGATTTTACAATTGACATTTCCGCCACAGGAACATATTCGCGGAACAAGGCGCTGTGAAACCAGCAATTTCAGCGATGTTGCGATATCATCGCCCTTCACTCCCAAATTGCTGAGGCGGTGAATCGCTTCAAAAACATTATTGCTGTGGAGAGTCGATAAAACCAGATGGCCGGTCTGTGCAGCTCTCGCTGCTATTTGCGCTGTTTCAGTATCCCTAATTTCACCGACCAGTAGTACATCAGGATCCTGCCGCAGGAAGGATCTCAGTGCGGAGGCAAAGCTGATGCCAGCCAGATTATTCACCTCAACCTGGGTGATGCCGTTCAGGCGATACTCAACCGGATCTTCAATGGTAAGAATGTTTAACGCTTCCGATTGCATCTCTTTCAGGATAGAGTACAAGGATGTAGTTTTGCCGGAACCAGTTGGCCCTGTGAACAGGATCATTCCAGTCTTTGAGCGAAGACACTGCTGAATGATTGAAATGTGATTCTTTGAAAACCCCATTTCTTCCAAGGAAAACTGAATCGATGTTGTTGGCAGCAGGCGAAGAACAATTTTTTCTCCATAAATTCCAGGAACAGTTGAAACCCTGAGATCAAAATGGCATCCCTTGTTACTGATAAAGGGAAAATGTCCATCCTGAGGTGCCCTTTTTTGGGCGATATCCATCCCTGAATGAAGCTTCACTTTAATAAACAGACGCTCATCAAGCTCCTCTGGTATCGCTATCTGCTTTAAACTGCCATTGATTCGTAAACGAATCTGCTTGCGGGTTGATAAGCTCTCCAAGTGAATATCTGACGCATTTTCTTGTGCTGCTTTTTCCAGGATGAAACTTAGAATTTTGGAAACCTGATTGTCATCATCGAGATTATCATCTCTGGAAAGTGAGTTCAGGCGTTGTTGAATTAAACCGTCCGGACAGAGATACAGCTGATACGCTTCAAATAGAAAGGGAAGGTATTTAAACAGGGACACAAAATCGGTCCTTTCTGAAGCAAAAACCGGTGATTTCTGTTTTGCAGAACCCGCGTCTGAGACAATGAAGGTGAAATGAAGAAGGCGTTCCAGCTCTAAATGCTCAGTGCTGTGCAGGCTTTGGTTATCCGGAAGTGAAAGTAGGTCTTTCCAAGGTGAAATTCCAAGCATCTTAGACAATTGCCAGATTTCATCTGTTTTTACCTGAGTTTCTTTACGGGTTGGTTCCATATTGTTAAACTGAAAGCAGAATTATAACATCGATTCCGTCAACCTATAGTATACAGATAAATGAATTATTAGAACCTTATGATACGTTATATCCTTTATATTGCAGCGGGATACCTGTTTTTCAAAGTGGTTAAAAACGGTGTATACTTGGTTATTGATAATATTCAAAAGCCAAAAGAGCTTAAGGGAACAACTGAATTGCGACAGTGTGATCAATGTGGCGGCTTTTTCAATGAATCGTCGCTGTTCAATCACAATGGAAAATATTTTTGTAGCGAAAAGTGTAAAAACGAATTTCTGAATGATCAATAGTTGAAATTCCAAATCTGGATGGACATGGCATAAAAATCAACTAGACCTTAGATAATTCAAAAAAAAATAGCAACCATTCTTCATCTAATAAATTCAAGACTCCCCTTCCTCATCACGAATAGTCCAAACCAATAAGAGATCTCGGCAAATGACAAAAAGGCCGTTGGAGGCATATAGAAGGTATACTATGGAAGAAGGGTGATACTGGCTCATTCGCCTGTATCTCGTCTCTTCGCTTTTAACACGCTGACTTCAGGATGGTGTCCACAGCATCAGAAAAAGTTGAGCAGACGGGGATGGCGGGAAATTTTTTCCTAACAGACTCCACCGCTACCAGGCCTTGACCGGTTCGAAGCAGAATCCCACTGATTTGTGCGTTAATTGCCAGTTCCATATCAGATTGCTTGTCACCTAGCATAACCGCACAATCAAGGTTCAATCCGAGATCTTCTTTGGCCTGTAGAATCATACCTGGAGATGGTTTCCGACAGTTACATTTGATATTCAGCGGGGGATTTCCGTCCAGGTGATGGGGGCAATAGTACAAATTGTCCAGTTGTACCTGATCTGCTTTAAGGATCTGGTTCATTCTTTCATGACAGTCGCTGACAAATGATTCGGGGAAATAGCCCCTCGCTACACCTGATTGGTTTGTAATGATGACAAGTTTGTAACCGGCTTCTTTCAGCCGATACAGCCCTTTCGGCACGTCAGGGTAAAAATGGATGTCTTCAATTCTTGAGAGATAGTTGACATCCTCGATTAAAACACCATCCCTGTCCAGGAACACTACCTTCTGATCTGGTTTCATGATTTAAAATCGGTTTTTTTTCAATATCGCAATATGCTGAACGGTCGTCCTTCATTCACAGAATTTCCGTTTTTTCGGTAATTGAAAGGGGAGAAGCTAAAATAAAATCCGCTATCTTTGGGACATGTCAATCAGGCACGCTAATAAATATCAAATTTTGAGGGTTTACACTAGCTGGTTTCTAACTGATTTGATAAAAATAGGGAACAGTCGTATATAAAGAGAGCAAATGCTTGCCCGCTGATCTTTGAATTTAGGAAACCTGAAATAGTCAATATTAATCATTAACATTCGGAGTGTGCATGGCCATGACAGGCAATGAAATTCGCCAATCTTTCATACAGTTTTTTGAATCAAAAGGACATAAACATGTTCGCAGTTCCTCACTGGTGCCACACAACGACCCGACCATTCTCTTTACCAATGCGGGAATGAATCAGTTCAAGGACTATTTTCTTGGCAATCAAAAACCTGAATTCACACGGGCAGTGACGTCCCAGAAGGTAATGAGAGCTGGCGGAAAGCATAATGATCTCGAAAATGTGGGTAGAACCGATCGTCACCATACCTTTTTTGAGATGCTGGGTAATTTCTCTTTTGGAGACTACTTTAAAAAAGAGGCAATTGCATTTGCCTGGGAATACTTAACCGTTGTTCTCGGTTTATCGCCTGAGAAACTGATTGTTTCCGTTTTTGAAGAGGATCAGGAATCGTTTGATATCTGGCATCAAGAGATGGGCCTACCAATAGAGAAAATCGGAAAACTGGGAAAGAAGGAAAATTTCTGGTCAATGGGTGATACCGGGCCTTGTGGACCCTGTTCCGAAATACACTTCCAATTGCGCCCCATCGCAGAGGGCTCTTCACCACAAAAATGCCTCGAAGAGGATGACGGAACCTTTCTTGAGATCTGGAATCTCGTCTTCATGGAGTTCAACCGGGAAGCGGACGGTACGATGACTCCGCTGCCAAAACCCAGCATCGACACTGGTATGGGCATTGAACGTATCGCTTCGGTGGTTCAGAACTTTCAGTCGAACTATGAATCTGATCTGCTGAGTGGACTGGTTGATCACATTTTGAAAAATGCTCCTAGTCCAAGTGGTAGCGAGAGTGAACAGGTTGTATCCGCGCGTGTTATCGCTGATCATATCAGGGCAGCGGCTTTTCTGATCGCCGATGGTGTTATCCCGTCCAACGAAGGAAGAGGTTATGTTATCAGACGTATTATCAGAAGAGCCGCACGACATGGAAAAGAGCTGGGGTACCAGCCTGGTTTTTTTGCTGACCTGTCGGATATATTCGTACCCATGATGTCTGATCCATACCCTGAAATCAGCGAGACACAGGAGTATTTTAAAATCCTGATCAGTCAGGAGGAGCGCCGCTTCAGCTCCACTCTGAGTCAGGGAATTAAAATACTGGATGAACTGCTGGCAACTCAACAGGAAAAGGGGGTTTTAACCATCGACGGGGAAGAGATCTTTAAGCTCTATGATACTTATGGTTTTCCCATCGATTTAACAGAAGATATTCTTCAGGACCAGGGTCTCTCCTATGACCGAGATTCTTTTGAAGCCGCTATGGCCAGGCAGAGAGAGATGGCAAAATCCGCCCAGGATGCAAAGAAGGTGGATTTGAAAGTCAGTGCTGTCTACGTGGGCTTAATGGATAAGGGTTTGGGCAACCAATATGTCGGCGGAAGCCAACTTGAGGTTCAAACCGATATTCTAGCTGTTATTAAAGAAGGCCAACTTACTGATATCATATCCAGAGGCGATGACATTGAGATCGTTCTGGCAAAATCTCCTTTTTATGCCGAATCCGGTGGTCAGGTTGGAGATAAAGGGGAGATTAACAGTAACGAATTCAGGGTGGTTGTCTACAATACCCAAAGTCCGGTGCCGGGACTGAATATTGTGTTCGGAAGAGTGGTCAGTACCACCACGCAGGAAGTGAAACTATCCAAGTCCAGCAGTGTCAATGCAAGTGTTTCAGTAAAACAGCGACTTGAAACCGAATGCAATCATACAGCAACTCATCTTCTTCAGGCCGGTCTGAGGGCGGTGCTCGGTGATCATGTGAAACAGGCGGGTTCACTGGTCAATGATGAAAAACTGAGGTTTGATTTCAGCCACTACGCCCCGGTAACTCGCGAGCAGTTGCTCGATGTGGAGACCTTTATCAATCAACGGCTGCTTGAAAATGAAGATGTGCTTGTGGAAGAGATGTCATTTGACGATGCGATGAAAACCGGCGCAATGGCAATTTTTGGCGAGAAATACGGGGATCACGTCAGAGTTGTATCTGCCGGCAACCAAAGTAAAGAATTATGTGGTGGCTCGCACACTTCAAAACTTGGCAATATCGGTTTTCTAAAGATCATCTCGGAAGAAAGCATTGCTTCGGGTATCAGAAGAATTGAAGCACTAACCGGTAGGAATGCCCTAACATATGTTCAGCAGAATCTGGCCGTTTTGGACGACATTTCCCAGCGTTTGAAGGTCCCTCAAACAGAGGTAACCGGACGGGTCGACCAACTACTTGAGCAGCTAAAGGAGAAGGAAAAACTGATTGAACAACTGCAGAAAGGGGCACAGGCAGCACAGGCAGCAAAAGCGCTTGACCAGACAAAAAAGATAGGTGATGTACAAGCCTTGATTATGAAAGTGGATGGGGATGTTGATTTAAAATCTCAGGCCCTCGCCTTTCAGAAGGCAATGGGATCCGGCTTGATTATGCTTGGAAAGACGGTTGCGGAAGACAAAATATCCATGGTGATCGCAACATCCAAGGATCTGGGACCAAAACTGCAGGCAGGACAATTGGTCAAGGAACTGGCACCGATTATTTCCGGTAAAGGTGGTGGAAGCCCAACAATTGCCCAGTGCGGCGGTAGTAAACCCACCGCCTGGCCTGAGCTGGTCGCTGAATTGGAAAAACGAGTGGTTGCTTAAGGTTGCACCAGGGCGGCGAGCCTGAGTTATCTGTCAAACTCAGGCAGCTGTTCCTTTAAGATGCTTTTGAACTGGGGACTTCACTAGTTTTCGCCGGTTTTGTTTCGACCGGTTTTTCTGGTTTAGCTTCGGTCTTAGCTGCTGGCTTCGAGTCAACAGTTGATGTTTCGGTTGTGGTTGGTGTCTTGACTGGAGTGTTGTCGGTTTTTTCTCCGTTGGGACCGGCTTTATCTCCATTACCGTCGGGCACACTGTAACCGTCTTTGTACCAGCCACCACCCTTTAAATGAAACGCGGAAATAGATGTTTTTTTCATCAGGGTAGACTTTCCGCATTGCGGACATTCAGTTAATTTAGGTTCAGATATTTTCTGAAGAACCTCCAATTCGTTGTGGCAATTTTCACAAACGTATTCGTAAATAGGCATGTTCTCGTTCCTCTATCACTGTTGTTACGGCAAATAAAATGTCGATCATCTATCGATATATCAATCCTTAAATTTTATCCCGAATCTGAATATCGGTCAATATTTCAAATAGGGTTAACTTCAGATTTTATGTTAGATGTCAAAAAAGTAATAAAATTTGTCAATGATACCCACCAAGTATGAAACTTTTTCTGTCACAAAAAAACAGTATTGCCTCTGAACAGGAAGTCGCCATGGACGTACCCGGAATAATTCGTAAGCTTTTGTTTTTTCTTCTGATAATGACGCTTTTCGCAAGTCTGTTTGCACCTGCACTGTCTGCCTATAACAAAAAGCAGTATGGCCGGGCAATCCGATTTAAGATCTGTCTGAAGTGCGACCTGTACAAAGCAAAATTTTCTGGAGTCGATCTGTCCAATGCTGATTTTTCAGGATCCAACCTTATTTTAGCCTCATTCCAAAAAGCGACACTCTACCAGGCAACATTCGAAGGAGCTAATCTGTCAGGTGCCAATTTTTCAGGGGCTTTATGGATAAATGGCATGATCTGCCAGGAGGAATCTTATGGCAAATGTATTTTTTCCGAAGAGAAATAGTTTTTTGGTTTTTTTTCCGGTCGGTGTTGCCTATAATAGTATTTTCACCATCGACAGTAACTGAACAGGAATTTTAATTTCTAAATGAAGAGCAACCTATGGCAAGTGAGAATGTACTTTATATTTCAGATGCAGAATTTGAGGAGAAGGTCCTGAAGAGTGAACAGGCAGTACTCGTTGACTTCTGGGCAGAGTGGTGTGGTCCCTGTAAAATGATTGCCCCGTTTCTTGAGGAATTGGCCGACGAGTTTCAGGGAAAATTAACCGTAGCCAAAATGGATGTGGACCAGAACCC
>JAOZRE010000264.1:0-6426 GCA_029940215.1 bacterium
GATCACCCGATAAAACAGCTATTCGGTTTGAAGGGGAGCAGATCTCGTACAAGGACTTAAACGCCGACTGCAACCGGCTGGCAAACGGACTCTGCGAGCTGGGCCTTAAGCCGGGCGACCGCTGCCTGGTGATGATGTCCAACAGCATCGATATTGTCAGGTGCTATTATGCGCTGGCCAAACTCGGTGCTGTAGCCATCCCCGTGAATTTTCTATTTCGTCAGCATGAACTGACGCACATTGTTTCGGACGCCAAACCGAAGGCGTTTATCGGGTCCTCTGATTACCTGGAGGAGATCAGCAGGGTCCTGGATGCAGCAGAAGGAGGCCCCGAAATTCTCATAACGGACGGCACCTCGCATAGTGATCGTTTTCGGGAGTTGAAAGATATCTACTCCGCGCTCGAAACCTTCTCAACCCATGAGGCCGAAGCGGATGACCTGCTTGCTATTATTTACACCTCCGGAACCACAGGGGTGCCAAAGGGGGTCATGCTGACACAGAATAACCTGATCAGCAACTCCACGACGATTTCCGAAATAAGGGGCGAAATTGAGCCCGATACGGTGGTGCTGGGTGTATTGCCACTCTTTCACATTTTTGGGATCAACAGCGTACTGAACTCCTCCATGTATATGGGATTGACCTTTCAGCTATTCCCGCATTTCGATCCGGAGAAGGTTGTCGAGGTGCTTGAAAAGGAGAACCGAACCATTCTCTTCGCCGTTCCGACGATGTACAACCGGCTGATCAGCGTGGTTGAAGGGAAGCCTCCTCGAAAAAACTCGCTTAAATTCTGTGTATCCGGAGGGGCATCCATGCCTGTGGAGATCCTGAAGCAGTTCACCAATCTTTTTGGTGCAACAATCTATGAGGGATACGGCCTGACTGAAGCTCCCGTCTGCATTGAAAATCCCTTTGGACAGGAAACGCGTGTGGGCTCAATCGGTTTTCCCATCCCTCATTTTTCCGCCAGAATTATAGACGAGACCGGAAACGAGGTTGCACCAAACCAGGTTGGCGAACTGACGGTCAAGGGACCCGGCGTGACAAAGGGCTACCTGAACCTGAAGGAGGCAACAGCGCGAACCATTCAGGACGGATGGCTGCACACGGGCGATATGGCCCGGGTTGATGATGATGGCTACTACTATATTGTTGATCGTAAAAAAGACATGATCATTCGAGGTGGATATAATATCTATCCCAGAGAAATCGAAGAGCTGCTTTATCAAATACCAGATATCGTGGAAACTGCTGTTTATGGAGTTCCCCACGACGATCTCGGTGAGGAGATCGCAGCGGTCGTTGTCCTGAAAGAGAATTCAACCATGGATAGCGAAAGCATCAAAGCTTTTGTCAAAGAACGGGTAGCCCCATACAAGTACCCGCGTATTGTCCGGATCATGGATAAGCCGCTGCCAAAAAGCGGGTCCGGGAAGATCCTGAAAAATGAGATACGAACCATGAATGCCTAACACCTCCCGGAGGTCCGGCGGCAAACGCCCCTCTGGATCTTCTCGGCACCCTGCGCGTCACCCCCTTCAAGTTGCCAATATCCCGAAGTTGTGATTAGATCAGCAGGTGCAGAATTTAATTGAAACCAAAAAAAACCGGGAGCATTAAACCATCATCAATAATATCGTTTCAAGAGGAGGAGTGGTATGGATATCAAAGGAAAAACAGCGATTGTTACAGGAGGCGCCAGCGGTCTTGGTGAAGCAACTGTCCGGCGGCTGCAGGGACTGGGTGCCAATGTGGTGATTGCCGATTTCAATGTCCAGGGAGGAGAAGCACTGGCAGCCGAGCTGGGTGAAAATGCCGTATTTGCTAAAATGGATGTCACCAATTCGGAAGAGGTTCAGGCAGGTGTGGATCTGGCCATGGAAAGGTTCAAGGCTGTCCATATCCTGGTTAACTGTGCAGGGACAGGTGCAGCCATGAGAACTGTGGGTAGAGAGGCGCCCCATGATCTGGACCTCTTTAAGAGAATCATTGATATCAACCTGATCGGAACCTTTGATGCCATCCGACTGGCGGCCTTTCAGATGCAGAAAAACGATCCGGGAGATGGCAAGAAAGACCGGGGGGTTATTATCAATACGGCATCGGCTGCTGCATTTGACGGACAGACCGGACAGTCCTCCTATTCAGCTTCCAAGGCAGCTATTGTTGGAATGACACTGCCCATCGCGCGGGATCTATCCCCCATCGGTGTGCGGATCTGTACGATTGCTCCAGGTATTTTCGATACCCCATTGATGATGGCCGCTCCGGATGAAGTGAGGGCATCACTGGCTCAGCAGATCCCGTTTCCAAAACGATTTGGAAAACCGGACGAATTTGCGATGATGGTACAACAGATTGTTGAAAATTCGATGATGAACGGTGAGACCATTCGCCTGGACGGCGCTATTCGAATGGGCGCTCGATAGAGAGGAGAAAAAGACACTCCCGCCAGGGGAGTGTCCTCTTCAATGGGACTGATTACTGCTCTTCGTAGGTAAACGTGGCCCGGTAGTACTCACGGAACAGGCGGGCGATGTTGGTCATCTTAATGGCCTTGGGACATTCCGCTTCACATTCTCCTTCGTTGGTACAATTTCCAAATCCTTCCATATCCATCTGGTGCACCATGGCCAATGCCCGTTTGTCTCTCTCGGGTTGACCCTGGGGCAGAAGCGCCAATTGAGAAATCTTGGCACTAACAAACAACATGGCAGAAGCATTCTTACAGGAAGCAACACAGGCACCGCAACCAATACAGGCTGCTGCATCCATAGCTTTGTCCGCGTCCTGTTTCGGAATCGGAAGTGCATTGGCATCCTGGGGAGCACCGGTTTTCGTGGAAACGAATCCACCGGCCTGGATGATGCGGTCAAACGCACCGCGATCCACCACGAGGTCTTTGATCACCGGCAGTGCCTTGGCACGCCAGGGCTCAATGGTAACAGTCTGCCCATCGTCAAAGCTACGCATATGAAGCTGACAAACCGTGGTTTCCGTTTCGTGGCCATGAGCCCTTCCACCGATGTAAAGGCTGCACATTCCACAAATTCCTTCTCGACAATCGTTGTCAAACGCAACCGGATCATCGCCTTCTATAATAAGCTTCTGGTTTAATACATCCAGCATTTCCAGAAACGACATATCCGGAGAGATATCGTCCAGCTGGTACGTCACCAATTTGCCCTTTGCCTGGGCATTCTTTTGACGCCATATCTTCAATGTAAGTTTCACTGATCCCTCCTACTTATAGCTGCGTTGGGTTAATTTCACATGTTCAAAAGTGAGCGGCTCCTTGTGAAGCGTGGATTCCTTATCGACACCCTGGAATTCCCAGGCAGCAGCATATGCGTAATTTTCATCATCCCGCAATGCTTCACCTTCCTCTGTCTGAGACTCTTCCCTGAAATGACCACCGCAGGACTCTTTACGATCCAGTGCGTCGGTCACCATCAATTCACCAAACTCCAGAAAATCAGCGACACGTCCAGCCTTTTCCAGTTCCTGGTTAAACTCACCAGCTTCACCCGGAACCTTGACGTTCTGCCAGAATTCTTCACGAATTTTCGGAATCTTCTCTTTTGCATCTTTTAAACCTGCTTCATTTCTAGCCATACCACAGTCTTCCCACAGGAGTTTTCCCAGTTCCCGGTGAATGTCGTCCACAGTCCGCTTACCGTTGATGGTCAGCAGTTTATTGGTTTTTTCTGTGGATTGGTTTTCCAGATCCTTGAGAACAGAATGGTTGTTGTCCACATCTTCCAGCTCCGTTCCGGCAAAGTATCCACCGATGGTGTATGGAAGTACAAAGTAGCCATCAGCCAGACCCTGCATCAGTGCACTTGCACCCAGCCGGTTGGCACCATGGTCGGAGAAGTTAGCCTCACCCAGAACAAACAGGCCCGGGATCGTGCTCATCAGGTTGTAGTCCACCCACAGACCACCCATGGTATAATGAATCGCCGGAAAGATCTTCATCGGCATCTTGTATGGGTTTTCATCCGTGATGTGATGGTACATATCAAACAAGTTACCGTACCTGGCACGAACAACATCCTCACCCAAGCGGTTTATGGCATCTGCAAAATCCAGATAAACTGATTGGCCGCTGCCAACACCTAATCCTTCGTCGCAGACAATCTTTCCGTTTCTGGATGCTACGTCACGTGGAACCAGGTTCCCGAAGGAGGGGTACTTCTCTTCAAGATAGTAGTAACGTTCAGACTCAGGAATCTGCTCTGGTGGTCTTGTGTCTCCCTTTTTCTTGGGAACCCAGACCCGACCATCGTTCCGAAGACTCTCACTCATCAGTGTCAGTTTGGACTGATGGTCACCGGAAACCGGGATACAGGTCGGATGAATCTGTGTAAAACAGGGGTTAGCGAAGAAAGCGCCTTGTTTATGAGCTCTCCAGGCTGCCGTGACATTACTGTTCATGGCATTGGTGGAGAGATAGAAGACGTTTCCGTATCCACCGGTTGCCAGAACAACTGCGTCCGCAGTATAGGATTCAACATCACCACTCACAAGGTTCCGACAGACAATACCACGAGCCTTGCCATTAATCACTGCCAGTTCCAGCATTTCGCGACGCTCATACATTTTCACGTTGCCTTCACCCACCTGGCGACTCAGTGCACTGTATGCACCCAACAGCAGCTGCTGCCCCGTCTGTCCCCTGGCATAAAAGGTCCGTGAGACCTGTGCGCCACCGAAAGACCGGTTATCCAGCATACCACCGTACTCCCTTGCGAACGGAACGCCCTGAGCCACACACTGGTCGATAATATTGTTACTAACCTGAGCCAGCCTGTACACATTCGCTTCCCTGGCCCGGAAGTCTCCCCCCTTGACCGTATCATAGAACAGGCGATAAATGCTGTCCCCATCATTTGGATAGTTCTTGGCAGCGTTAATACCGCCCTGGGCTGCAATACTGTGCGCCCGTCGCGGGCTGTCCTGAAAACAGAAATTCAATACATTATAACCCAGCTCCGCCATTGAGGCCGCAGCCGATGCACCAGCCAGTCCGGTACCCACAACAATAACCGAAAACTTTCTCTTGTTTGCCGGGTTGACTAATTTCAAATCAAACTTATGCTGGTCCCATTTCTTTTCCAGCGGACCGCCGGGAACTTTGGAATCTAATACTGTCATTTATGCCCCCGCATTTAGTTGTGAAAAATAAAAGTACACTGGACCCAAAGCAAATCCCAATGCGATGACGATAGAGTACAAGGTGCCCAGTTTTTGAATAAGAGGTGTATATTTGTTGTGGTTCAATCCCAGGGTCTGAAACGCGCTTTGAAACGCATGATTCAAGTGAAAACCCAGGACAATAACAGCCACTGTATAACCAAGGGCGTAAAATACATTGGAAAAACTCTTTGCAACCAGGCCAAACATGGTCAGGTTGTTCGGATCGCTCATGGCTGCCGGATCATTTGACCACTCGCCATATTTAAAGCCCCACAGATGAAAGACAACGAAGATCAGAATGATCGATCCCGTGATAAACATATTGCTGGACATGAACGTCCGCTTACCTGCGGAAACGTCCATCGCGTATTTAACTGGACGCGCAGCACGGTTTTCAATGGTCAGGGTTGCCGATGTGTAAATATGAATCAGAAACAACACAACCATCAAAACTTCAAGTACCTTATTGACCTGTGCACCAGACATGATCGATGTGTAAGCGTTGAAAGCATCAGCACTCACAAACATCAACATATTTCCGCCCAGGTGTACCAATAGAAAGCTACAGAAAAAGAGCCCGGTAAGTGCCATGAGCAACTTTTTTCCTATCGAAGACCTAAGAAAATTCCAAAGCCATAACATGATAACTCCTTCAGACAGGGTTAAGCGATTACGGTTGAAAAAAATGCCATCCATTAACAGGAGCCAATCAACTGGGAAAACATCTCTTTTTGGATATGAGATAAAAGACTGCTTTATTTGAAGATTTTACCCTTACGTGATTTTGCTGTCGAGACGACGTTGACTTCCGGTAGCCTAGCAAAATAAAATTTTTTAAACAATGACGGGGGCGACAGGTTGTTCTCCATCTGAAAAATACTTTAATATACTGTATTTTTTAATTTTTTTTGACCTTTCCGGTTCAATAGGCCTTACCCAAGTTTTAACCGTATAACCAGGCTAGTTTTCATTCAAAGCCCGAGTTTGTTGACTTTATGGCGCAGGTTCTCTTATCAGCACTGACATGCAAGATCCAGCTTGGATTTGGCCGAAATCTTGATCCAGATAATGAATTTCAATATTTTTAGCCCTTCCAACTTCGTCCAGGTCTTTTGTCTTACTCTTGATAGCAACCCCTCAGGCAGAAACAAAATCCAGACTATTACAAACATCTTCCTAATTTGATTTTTTCGCCATATTCAGGCTTTTGACATCAGCTTA
>JAOZRE010000264.1:6436-6863 GCA_029940215.1 bacterium
CCTGATTCCCGCCAATTAAGCATTTGCGCACATGAGGCTCATGTTCAAAACACCGAAATTGACCACTGAATGACGTAAAAGTTGATTCAGGTCATATGACTTTTTGTCGAAAGATATTGTTTATTTTATTTATAGTTGGGAAAATAAGTGCTTGTTGATTATTGGCAATTAATTTTTTTGTAAGTGTTGTACCAGTTTGACTGAATTGTCTGAATTGCCAGAGACACCATTTCTATAAGTAACTGAATTCAAAAGGATGCGAATTTGGTACGCGAATTGAGAATTGTAGCACTGTTCCAATTGAAAAATTGGAACAGCTATTAAGTAACCTGGTGAGAGTTCTCTTGTAAATCGCTGAACTTAATAATCACGACATTCTCGAATGCCGTCATGCCGTGCTTGCGACGGACTCCCGTAGGATGTCCAA
>JAOZRE010000265.1 GCA_029940215.1 bacterium
TTCAAGGGGGCAAAGCAATACCGTACCCTTTGGGTGCGGATTCGTTTTATTTTGGAACGAACGTTCAAATAAATAAGGTAAGATTTTTTCCTATGGTTGTCAAGTTTCAGGTCCTCTCACTGCCCCCTGTTTCGAATCGAATCCCTTGTGTAACGGGAATGATAATTGCCACCGGCAAGATGGTTAGCCTGAGCTTCCACCGGTTCTATACCTCACCCAGAAATCTTTCGGCAACCGAAAGAGACAAACCGCCCCGATAAGGGACCGGCCCCGGTTAAAGCAAAACCACCAGAGCAGGCTGTATGCCAGTATGGCTGCTGCGATCTCTTCGGGGCCACCGCTGCCCTCGGCGAACCGGGCTACCAGCCAAAGCATGGCCGCCTGTGTGGTCCCAAGGCCCATCACGGTAATCGGGATGGAGCTGATGAGCCAGACAATTGGCAGGTAGACAAAAAGATAAATCAGCGGAACGTGCAGATCAAATGCGGCCAGGGAAAAATAATTGACGAAAATCCCAACCACAAAAGTCCCTGATCGCACCATCATCAACTTCAGGTAGAGGGTTATCGGCGCTTCACGAAAGGTTGAGAAGATTTCGAATTTTTTAACATGTTTAGCCCGTGGGCTTTGCATGTACAGCCTGTAGTATCCGATTTGCAGAGCAAACAGAGACCAGGAGATGACAATAAACCGGACGAGATTGCCCTGGTCCGATCCATCAAAAAAAGCAACCAGGTCCACTCCCGGCAGGCGAAACGCACCGGCCAAACAGAAGGCCAGCAGTAAATAGTAGTCGGTGAACATGGCAAACATCACGATTGAGCTGGCTCGCTTGATGGGTACCTTCTTCCAGCGATTCATGATAAAGGCCATTCCTCCCTGTCCCACAAAAACATTAACAACAAAGAGCAGGTATGAGGCGCCCCGGTATGGTAGCATCTCCCTGAATGTGACTGGAACTTTGAATAACCTGAACAGCACGGAGTAGACGTTGGAATCCCAAAAAAAGGTAAACAACAGGTGTAGAAGGAGCAGGGGGAGAAAAATTGCCAGATTGACCCGTCGCACTGACTCTATCACAGCTGTGATGGAAACACTCTGAAATACGAAGTAAAGCACACCTATAGCAATCACCCATGGACCCAGCTTGCTGACAACTGTTTTCAGGCTTTTTTGCGGCGGTGTCAGGGGATTTGTATCGCTCATAAGTTTACCAGATCTGAAGAGAGTTGGTCCCTGGACGTCTAGTCCCTCCAAAATGACGGGTAGAACACGACGAGTGCAGAGAACATTTCCAGTCGTCCCACCAGCATATTCCAGGAGAGGAACCATTTGCCGATATCAGAAATGTGGGCGTAATTGTCAGCCGGTCCGACTGTACCGAAACCCGGTCCGATGTTCATGAGGGTGGCGATGACTGAACTCATGCCGGTAACGAAGTCCATGTCGTCCGAGAGTACCATGAAACAGCCCCCTCCCAGCACCAGGAAAATATTCACAATGAAGTAACAGATAGACAGGTCGATCATGGAATAGTCGATCTGCCGACCGTTGAGGCGAATAGAAACGGTTGAGAGGGGCTGAAGGAAGATGCGCTTTATGGATGCCACCATGAAGTACCAGATAATGACGTAGTGGACCACTTTGATACCGCTGGTGGTTGAACCGGCACATGCTCCGATAAAACAGACCGCATAGAGGAACATCTGGGCCGCCTGTGGCCACTGTTCATAGTCAGCCGTTGTAAACCCGGTGGTGGTCAGCAGGGACATTACCTGAAAGGTGCCGTAGCGGATTGAATCGAATAAACTGCTATATGTGTTCTCCTTCCAGAGAATCCATGAGACCATCCCACAGAAAAACAGGACAAAACCAACATACCACCGGAACTCCGTATTGATTCTCAGCCCTTTCCAGTCCCCCTTCATGATCTGGTAGAACAACACGAAGGTCATGCCGCCCAGAAACATGAATGCAGTAATTACCCAGTCGAAATAGGCGTTATTGTAGTGTCCGATGCTGGCATTTTTAGGTGAGTAACCTGATGTGGAAACGGTCCCGAAGGCGTGGCACATTGAATCGAAGAGGGACATCCCCCCGATGGTCAGCAACAGGATTTGAAGAAGGTTTAGCCCCAGGTAGATTCCCCAGAGCCAGATCATGGCATCCCGGTTGCGGGGGGTGAATTTCTCCTTGGTAATTACCTGTCCAGGGCTCGATTCCGCTCTGAAAATTCGAAGACCGCCCATTCCGTGCGGTAGAAAAATGATGGTCAGGGTTAGAAACCCCATGCCGCCCAACAGGTGGGTCTGGCTGCGCCAGAATAGCAATCCATGCGGAACAATCTCTATATCGGTCAGTATAGTGGCGCCGGTAGTCGTATAGCCGGACATCATCTCGAAAAACGCATCCGTAAAGGAGGGGATGGACTGGTGAACCATAAACGGAAGGCCGGAAACGGCGGAAACCAGAACCCAGCCGAAGAAGGCAATGAAGATGCCGTCCTTTGCACCGAGGTCGTCCTGACGCCTGAAAAACCACCATAGGGGCAGGCCGATGGCAATGGTAATCGCTCCCGAAATAAGAAAGGAATTCAAATCCCCTTCCCTGTAAACCAGGGAAATAATGATCGGGAGAATCATCGACAGGCCTGTGATGATCAGTAGCTTTCCCAGTACGTTTGAAATGGATGCAGGATGCATGGATGATTATTTTATCAGTGAAAACCGTTTCCTTTGGGCACCAATTAGGTGACCTAGCTCAGAAACAGCTTTTGCAAATCCCTCAACATTTTGGAACTACAGGCAGCGATGACGCGGTCTCCCGCCTGTAGATGGGTGTCGCCCATAGCGATCTTCCACCTGCCATCACGAAAAAAGGTTCCAATCAAGATTTTTCCGTTCAGTGAAGCGTCCAGCTTTTTGAGAGGGGTTTTACTAATTGGTGAGCCTTTGGCGACCTGGAGCTCAACGATATCCATGTCAAATCCATGAAGATGCGCAACCGAAATTAACTCCCCCCTGCGGATAAACTTGATAATTTCGTTACCAGCCAGGATTTTCTTGTTCAAGGCGATATCCAGGCCGATGGTTGAAGAGAGCACCAGGTACTCTTCCTTATTCACCATGGCGATGGTCTTGGCTTGACTGTCTGGATTTTTACTGCTGATCAGTTTTTTTGCCAGCAGGCTGGTCATGACATTGGTCTCATCGTCCTGGGTCGCTGTGATGAAGGTGTCCATATCCGCCAGACCAGCTGTAGCCAGGACTTCGGCATCGGAGCCGTCTCCGTGTAACACTTCTGTATCTTCCAGGGCAAATGACAGTTCCTTGGCGTCATAGTCGTTGCGTTCGATCAGTTTGACCCGCACTGACTTCCCCAGCAGTTCCGCTACACGGGCACCGATCAGACCGCCCCCAAGAATCATAACCCGGTGCCGGTTGTGTCGTTTAACTCCGGTCAATTCCATTAACTGGACCAATGCTTGCTGATTGGCCATGATCAGGACCTGATCATTGGGTTTGATGAAGTTGGTTCCCCCGGGAATAATGGTCTGGGTTCCCCGGGCGATGGCCAGTACTCGGAAAAACAGGTCTCCATATTTTTGTGAGATTTCGTTCAATTGTTTGTTGGCCAGCGGGGACGATTCGTGAATCCGGGTGGCCATGACCTGCATTTGACCCTCTCCGATCTCGATGATTTCATTCCCTGCTGTTCGTTTGACCAGTCTGACAATTTCCTGGGCTGCAAGCTCTTCAGGGTGAATAATCAGGTCGACTTTCAGGTCTTCCATGTTCAGAACCGAAGTCCCCGTGCAGAGTTCAAGGGATCGCACCCTTGCGATTTTTCGAGGAATGCCGAATCGATCTGCAATGATGGAGGAGAGGATATTGACCGCATCATTGTCCGTGACTGCAATGAGGTAGTCCATATTTTCCACATTGGCTTCTTTCCAGCAGTCGATGCTCATGGCATTTCCACGCAGGATCCGGGCGTCGATAATCCCGTCTGCATGAGCGATTTTTTTACTGTCCTGTTCGATAACCGTAACGGCATATCCCTGGCTAACCAATCGCTTTGCGAGGTACAGTCCAACTCCTCCCAGTCCGAGGATCAGGATATTCTCATCCGATTTCGCCTTCTTAAAGAACATTCGTCACTCGTGATTAGGTTGGCCGTGGCAGACTATCAAGGAATTCGTTTTCCGGGTGGATGTCGGAAATTCTAATTGGTCTCTCTTATAGTATTTTCCGGCTTTTTAGGCCTTAGGATAGTAGATAGTATGAAGTTGGTTTTCCGGAGTCAAGTGCGGATTTTCCAATTTTGGTGAAAATTGGTTGAAATCTGGTAAATGGTCCTAAGAATGGGAGAGCCTCCTACTCGAAAATCCATCTTAGGGACCGTGTCAAACTATTGGGGCTTTGCCACCTTAAAACCCTGCCAAATGAGCTAGTCATTCCAGAGTGAAAGTATATTGCCAGTTTTTGGATTGAGATGACCAGCCAATACTTTTTGATACAATTGATCAACCTCAACGGGTCCTTTTCCTTGCTCAATCTCTATCCAGCCATCTACAAATTCAACAAAGCGGGACCACACATCTGCAAGCTTTTGCTGAAACTTGTTACCCCCCACTCTTTAAGGCAGTGAATGAGCTTTTGTAGCAGTTTAGCAATAGGACTTTTATTTCTTGCGATAAGCATGATCTGAAGCCATCACTCTATTTTAAAAAGATTTTTTCAATCCAAAGTTTAGCAATAAAAAACTATACAAGGCATTAGTGATCTGCTTAAATGAAACCGAATTTTATATTGCCCAACTCACTATACTTATGGGATTAAATAACATCTTCAGGGGGGTGAATGAACCAGCAGACATACGACTATGACTTTATTGTGATTGGTTCCGGTTTTGGCGGTAGTGTGTCAGCATTGCGACTGGCCGAAAAGGGACATAAGGTCGCTGTTCTGGAAAAAGGAAAGCGCTGGCAGAAGGAGGATTTTCCTAAGACGAACTGGAGTACAAAGTATATGTGGATGCCCCAGTTGGGCATGTATGGCTATCAGAATCTGACAATACTAAAGCATGTGGGTATTCTTCATGGTGGCGGTGTCGGTGGTGGCAGCCTGGTCTATGCAAATAATCTACTCGTGCCCCCGGATGAGGTTTTCGAAAAACCGGAATGGGGAATCGCAGCTTGCAAGGATACACTTATGCCTCACTACGAGGAGGCTCGTCGAATGCTTGGGGCTAACCCCAGTCCGCAAATTGGTGCCGCAGACAAATGTCTGAGAGAGGTTGGGAAAGATATACGAGGTGAAGACACATTCCATATTAATGATGTCGGTATCTTTTTCGGGCAACCGGATAAAACTGTCCCGGATCCCTACTTTGGGGGAGAAGGTCCGGAACTGACAGGTTGTACCTTCTGTGGAGCCTGCATGATCGGCTGTCCGGTAGGCGCAAAAAATACCTTGGATCGTAACTATCTCTACCTGGCTGAAAAAAAAGGAGTCGAGATCATAGCAGAAACAGAAGTCACAGGCGTCCGCCCGCTGGATGACGGCGGTTATGAAATCACAACTCGCAGTCCTTCAGGTGCCCACCCCAGGAAGGTATATACCACTCGTGGCGCTGTTTTCAGCGGTGGTGTGATGGGTACTGTTAAGTTGCTGTTGCAGTGCAAGCAGAAAGGTCTGTTACCGAATATTTCCGACCAGATAGGAAATGTCGTCCGAACTAATTCAGAGACCCTCACGGCGGTGAAATCTCGGGATAAAAGCACTGACTGGAACGATCAGATCGCGATCACATCAGGGATTTATCCAGACGAGACAACCCATATTGAAATGGTACGTTACAATAAGGGATCCGATTTGATGCTAGGTCTGTTAACCCTGATGACAGATGGCGGAGGTTGGGTGCCACGGGGATTGCGATATTTGGGGAACATCTTGCGTCATCCATTCCGCTACCTTTCGCTCCTCTGGCCACTTGGCAAAGCATCCAGTACCACAGTTGTGCTGGTGATGCAGACAGATAATAATTATCTTAAAATGGAATACAAACGCCGCTGGTGGCGACTGGGTGGCCGGAGCATGAACACCAGTATTCCTGATGGGTTAATGCGATCTCCTTCCTATATCCCCATCGCCAACGAGGTGACACGCCGGTTGGCAGAAAAGATGGATGGTGTTCCCTTGAGTTCGGTTTTGGAGGTGGGGATGAACCTCTCCACTACAGCTCATATTCTCGGAGGGTGTTGTATGGGTGAAACACCGGACAAGGGTGTGGTTGGAATGAACGGCGAGCTGTTCGGCTATCCCAACCTGTATGTGGCCGATGGCTCAGTTATCGCTGCCAATCTGGGTGTTAACCCCAGCCTGACGATCACCGCTCTGTCTGAGTACATCATGTCTCAAGTCGCATCGAAATAGAAGATTAACACATTGAAAAGCCTATTGAGCGATTGAGATAACTACTGCCTTAATCGCTCACAGTCAGTGTGTCAAAGGCCAGGACTTCGTTTGATGATTGAGTATTATGCATGACATTTATTGTTGGGCCACTGCCTGACGGAGCACGTTTCTTGATAGGGCTCTCTTTCAAAGGGATTGCCCAAAGCTTGTGCTGATTGCCCTCCCAGGAACCCCAATAATCCTGTCAAAAGTAAGATCCCCGGAGTTTCAGAGACAATGGTTTGAATTTGATTGATCAGTATTCTAGCCAGAAATGCTTGTTTACGGATATTCTGAGTTTGAAGAGGTCATCAATTAATCAAATGAACCTGATAGTGATCCAATTTGTCTGGACACTCAGGGATTGACTTGAGATATTTCCGCACGTGATCGAAAT
>JAOZRE010000266.1 GCA_029940215.1 bacterium
TCAAAACAACGCTTTTACATCGGTATTGCGCAGCAGCGGCAACAATCCTGTGCCCGCTTGCTTTACCCGACAAACGGTCAAATTCTTTGGAACGACTGATGTCCCAGTTCTGGCAAAATTTACAGGTCAGATTGCAACCGGCCGTTCCAAAGGATAAAACAGGCGTCCCGGGATAAAAATGGTTCAATGGTTTTTTTTCAATGGGATCAATACAGAATCCGCTACTTCTCCCATAGGTTGTCAGCACCAGTTGGCCGGCAATATTCTGCCTGACAAAACACAGCCCACGCTGTCCATCTTTCAGTTTGCACTCTCTGGGACAAAGGTCACATTGGATTCTGCTATCTGGCAGTTGATGCCAGTATTCAGCTGGATAATCATCCATTTCAGTTTCCCAAATTTATTTGAACCGTTGTCATCCTGATCGCAGACGAGCTTCAGAAATTTTCTCAATACTTTCAGAAAGTCTAGATCATGCTCATCCTTCATGCAACCCCAGCAATCAACCAAACACCTGCATGATCCATTGACCGACTTAATTCATAGAGGCTACTTTATTCCAACACACTCACAAATCACCAGCTCTACGCCCTGAAATGAATTTAACCAATTAATGCCCTCAACGATGAACCCATACAAATCACTGGAAAACCATATTGTTCAGTTACCACTTGTCCCAAGTCATGCTAAAAACAGGGCTGCCGGATATCTGATTTATGGTTCCAGAAATGTTCTGATCGAAACCGGAGCGTCTCAATCGAATCCAGTCATTCTTTCTGCGCTCAACTCTCTGGGACTGATTCCCGATCAGGTCGATGCCATCATCGTTACCCATATTCATCTTGATCACGCCGGTGGTGCCGGGTTGCTAATGCAACAGTGTCCGAACGCTACGCTGCTGGTTCACCCAAATGGCAAAAAACATTTGTGCAATCCCGAGCGTTTGATAGCGGGCGCCAAACAGGTATATGGCAAAGATTTTGAGACACTCTTTGATCCAATACTACCGGTCCCGGAGGAAAGGGTACAAACAGTCTCAAGCGGAGACACTTTTGATCTCGGAGATGGCAGGGAACTGCAGTTCCATGAGACATTCGGACATGCAAGGCATCATATCATTGCATTCGACACCGAAAGCAGGGGACTGTTTTCCGGTGATATTGCCGGGGTTTTTCATGATCGAATCCAAGAGCGAACCGGCCAGTCATTCTGTTTTCCAAATTCAGCGCCCACCCAGTTCGATCCGGTTGAGATGGCAGCTTCCTTCGATTTAATGATATCATTGCAGCCGGCCTCTCTGTTTTTTACCCACTACGGAAAAGCAGAGAAGGCGGTAGATCTGCTGAAAGCAACTCGGGAATGGATTCCCTTTTTCAGTGAGGTATGTATCTCAACATACAGGAACAACCCATCCCTTTCTTTTCTTACAGACTACCTGCAGGAAAACATGTTGGCCTATCTTGAAAAAGAGGGGATTACGATCGACGAGCTGGATGTACAAAATCTAAGATTTGATAACAACTTGAATGCACAAGGAATTATCGCATACGAGCAACGCCTGCAGAAGGGTTCGGCCAGGTAGAGACCCCGGCCGGGACTACGGGGTAAACTTCTTCCCTCCCAGTTCTAACGACCGGTCGTATGACGCCTTGAAACCCTGTATCAACTTCTCCTTAACCTGTTGTTCCGCAAAGGTTTTCAGGGCTGCCTCCGTTGTGCCGCCTGGAGAGGTCACCTTGCGGCGCAACTCTTCGGGTGAGTTAGGGGATTGATTCAGCAGCATGGCTGATCCCAGCAGTGTCTGTGTTGCCAGCATTTCAGACTGCTCGGCATTGAATCCCAACCTAGTCGCCCCCTCTTTCAACGCCTCTGCCAGAAAAAATACATAGGCAGGTCCGCTTCCAGAGATAGCTGTCGCCGCATCTATCATGATTTCGTCTGTTACCTGAAAAGCCCTGCCCGTTGCACTCAATACTTGTTGGGCTAACTCAAATGAGTCTTCTGATACCCGACTATTGCCACAATAGACGATCATCCCCTGCTGAATTGAACAGGGTGTATTGGGCATACATCGAATAATCTGAACGCCAGGAATCAAAGAATCGATTTCCGCGATGGAAATACCTGCCATAATGGAGATAACCAGCGTATCCGCACTGACCTTCGATCCCACTTGTTTCATAACCGATGCAGAGTCCTGGGGTTTAACGGCCAGAATCACCAATTCCAGGTTACTGGGCAGTTTATCGATCTCGTCCAGCACAACCGCCTTTTGCGTAGCAAGTTTATCGATATAGGGGTTCTGTTGTTTCTCAACTATCGTAAAGGTCTGTGCATCATAAACGCCCTGCTGCAACAACGCTTCTATTATAGCTGACCCCATATTTCCGCAGCCGACAACAACTGGTTTTTTCATGGTCATTCTTACCGTTTTTCTGTTCGTTATAAGCTAGCCGTTTCGGCGTTCAAAATCCTTCATAAAATCTGCCAACGATACAATACCCTCCATCGGCATGGCATTGTATATCGAAGCTCTTGCTCCGCCAACTGACCGATGCCCCTTCAGAGCTGTCAAACCAGCATTTGTGGACTGCTCTAAAAACAGATCCAGCAGTTCAGCAGTTGGCAGATTAAAAGTCACATTCATAATGGAACGGTGTGCTGGCTGGGCGTGACCGTTATAAAAGGCTGAATCATCCAACAGTTTGTATAAAAGAGCTGCTTTTACTTCATTAATTTTTTCTATGGCGGCCACTCCACCCTGACCTTTCAGCCACTTCAGAACCAGGTTGATCACGTAGATCGCAAAGGTATTATTCGTATTGGCCAATGAATGTTTCTTGTCATAAATACTGTAGTTGAGCAGCTTTGGTGTCTTTTCCATGGCATGCCCCAACAGATCCTCACGGATAACAACCATAGCAATGCCCGCTGGCCCAAGATTTTTCTGAGCTCCGGCAAAAATTAACCCGAATTTTGAAAAATCCATTTTCCTTGATAAAAGCTCGGAGGTCGCATCGATTACCAGGGGAATCCCTCCCGTATCAGGAAACGACTGCCAGCGAGTACCAAAAATGGTGTTATTACTCGTCATGTAGGCATATGAGGCTTCCGGATCAAGGTCAGCCGGATCGAATTCCGGAATCCTATCATAATTGGTGGCTGCACTGCTTGCAATTACTTTGATATCACCAAACTTTTCTGCTTCCTCTTTTGATAACCGGGCAAAATTCCCCGATTCGAAATAGAGGGCCTTCCGAGCTGGCTTTAAGGGCAGTAGATTCATGGGAATAGCTGAAAACTGCATGGATGCACCACCATGTACATATAACACCTTGTAGTTGTTTGGTAGTGAAACCAGTTCCTTAAACAGCTCATCCGTTTCACAGAGCAGGTCATCAAATTGCTTTGACCGGTGACTGATCTCAATGATGGACGACCCCATGTTCGCGAAGTCCAAAAACTCCGCCTGGATTTGCTCCAGTACGGGACGAGGTAGTTTTGCCGGGCCGGCACCAAAATAATACACAGACTCATTCATAACACTTCCCTTTGTAGTTTTAAGAGAAAGACTCTTCCCATGTCAATTAATAGAAAAAACAACCCTTTTCTCAGCCATCGTCATAGCAGTTCCCCGCAAGGTGTGATCCCTCGCATACCGCAGAAAACCGCTCATGAAAGTTTCAGCGCTCGATCAGTGGATACGAGCGGAATAAACGCCCTCAATAGTTGCAATTTCGCCAATAATATTGGCCGAAACCTCTTTATCAACATCCAGCAATGTGTAAGCAACCTCTCCACGACTGCGGTTTACCATATCCAGTACGTTAATGTTGTGATTGGCCAGAATGGGCAGTACCTGTCCCAGCATATTGGGAACATTCTTATTTGAAAAGGCCAGACGGCAGGAACCCGTTCTTTCCATATTTAGATTGGGAAAATTGACTGAGTTTTTAATATTTCCATTTTCAAGAAAATCAATCAGCTGATCAGCAGCCATTGTCGCACAGTTTTCCTCCGCCTCTTTTGTACTGGCACCAATATGAGGCATCAGGATGATGTCATCCCGCCCCATGATCACTGGATGGGGAAAATCCGTAATGAATTTTGACAGGTTGCCGTTATCGAGAGACCTGACGACTGCATTGGGGTCGACAATTTTTTCCCTTGAAAAATTAAGCAAACGAGCCCCTTTTTTAACGTGCTGCAGGGTTTCGTCATTAATCATATACTTGGTTGATTCCAGCATGGGGAGATGCAGGGTAATAAAATCCGATTTTGCCAGCAGCGTCGGTAGATCCTCCACCCGCTTTACCTGATTGGACAGCCTCCAGGCCTGCTCAACTGACAAACCGGGATCATAGCCCAATACTTCCATTCCCATACCCATTGCCATTTCCGCCACAATGGATCCGATAGCCCCCAGACCAACGATCCCGAGACTATTTCCAATAATTTCGCTTCCGGCAAAGTTCTTTTTCTCTTTCTCAACCGTTTTTATCACCACATCCGGATCATCTGTCTCTTTTGCCAGATCGTCCAGAAATCGTATCCCCCGAATAACCCCCCGAGACGACAGCAGCAAGGCAAGCATGATCAGCTCTTTTACCGAATTTGCATTGGCACCGGGGGTATTAAACACCGGAATCCCTTTCTCAGTACAATCGCTGACGCAAATCTTATCAACACCAGCACCCGCCCTTGCAATTCCCCTCACTGTCGAGGGAAGATCCTCAATTTTGATCGGTGTACTTCGCACAAGAATCGCGTCAGGATTACTGAATTCACTGGCTATTTCATATTTTTCCGTGGTAAACTTTTCCAACCCTTTGTAAGAAATATTGTTCAATTTTAAGATTTTTAGCATCATGCTCCTAATGAAAGATCATTAAAACAAATCTGAAACCAATGATTAGACAAAAACATACAAGATGAAGGTTGATTAAACAGGAATATGGTCTGAATTCTGGAAAAATGACAACCCTTCAAATTTCTTCGCCGCATAGTCCAGATCCCATGTCGAATTGCACAGGAAGATCTTTTTATTCTTAACGTCTGTCGCAATTTGCCCGAGATAACGCTCCTCAAAACGCTTGACGATGTCCTCATCTGGACTGTGATACCATCTGGCACATGTATACGGCACCCCCTCAAAAACGCCTTCAACGTTGTATTCATGAAGAAGGCGAAATTTGATGACTTCAAACTGCAATGAACCGACCACCCCAAGAATATGATTATTATTGGCGACTGACCTGAATACCTGTGTGGCCCCCTCTTCAGTGAGCTGAACCAGCCCCTTTTCAAGCTGCTTTCCTTTCAATGGATCTGCCAGCCGCACGCGCATAAAGTTTTCAGGTGAAAAATGGGGTATCCCTGTGAAAGTCAACTGTTCACCCATACTGAAGCTATCCCCTATCTTAAAAATACCCGGATCATATAGCCCCAGAATATCCCCAGCATACCCCTCTTCCATCATCTCCCGCTCTTTCGCCATAAACGTTACGGTACTGTTCAGCTTGATCATACGCTGCAACCGTGTGTGGAATATTTTCATCCCCCGGGTAAATTTACCCGAACAAATCCGCATGAAAGCAATACGATCCCGATGTGCGGGATCCATGTTTGCCTGAATCTTGAAGATAAAACCGGTCAGGTTCTTTTCTACCGGTTCAACTACTCTTTCAGTAGCCTCTCTGGATTTTGGAAGGGGCGCATACTCAAGGAAGCCGTCAAGAAACTCATGAACACCAAAACTGTTAAGTGCTGATCCAAAAAATACCGGTGTAATCTCTCCAGAAAGGTAAGCTGAACGGGAAAAGGGCGTTCCCGCGCCTTCCAGCAATTCAAGGTCCTCTCTCAACTGATCTGCCAACACATCACCCACAACCTCATCCAGTTGTGGATCATTCAAATCCTTCAACTGTATTATTTGAAACTCTTTCTGACTTACATCTTTCTGAAAAATACGAATGGTCTTCGCATTCAGGTCGTAAACCCCCTTAAAATCTCTTCCCATCCCGATCGGCCATGTTAAGGGAGAACATTGTATTTTCAGGATACTCTCAATCTCATCCAGTAGATCGAAAGGGTTACGGCACTCCCTGTCAAACTTATTCATGAAGGTCATAACCGGCGTATTACGCATCCGGCATACCTCCAGAAGTTTCTTGGTCTGGGCTTCCACCCCTTTTGCCCCGTCAATCAACATCAGAGCACTATCAACAGCGGTCAAAACACGATAGGTGTCTTCGGAAAAATCCTGATGCCCAGGTGTATCCAGCAGGTTAATTTCAAAATCCTGGTAGGCGAACTTCATCACAGACGACGTTACGCTAATTCCCCTTTGCTTCTCAATCTCCATCCAATCGGACGTGGCAAATTTCTTTGACTTTCTGGCCTTGACAGTACCTGCCATGTTTATGGCACCGCCAAACAACAGGATTTTCTCGGTGATCGTTGTTTTACCAGCATCAGGATGGCTGATGATGGCAAAGGTTCTCCGCCTGCTAACTTCCTTTTTAATTTCCGACTCGATGGACATAAACGGTTTGATTCCTATGCTCGTTTTGAAAACGGATTAACTGAAATGTAATTGTCGGACCGGAGCATTGAGTGATCCAGGAATGACCCTGACCACTCCATAATTACCTCCCGCTTCAGTGATGTTAGCATCAAGTGAGGCTGCATGATAGGCACAGGAGTGTAACGTTGTCCGAATGAGAACCGGACAATGGTGATACCGAAATCCTTTGGAGTAACCTTATATTCTATAAATATTGAAAAGAGAGATTATATGAGCTGGCTCAAACGTTGGCACGAATAAAATTGAATTTAACC
>JAOZRE010000267.1 GCA_029940215.1 bacterium
TGTGGAAGATAGTTTTTCAGATTCATGGCCGCCACAACAAACCGGGACACCAGCCGGTTCATTTGCTTGTGACCGAAGACGATATCAGCATCAAGTGCTCCGGCAACCTCTGACATTGTCAGACTCTCCAGGGTTTTTTCAAGAGGAATGGTATATATCAGGTCTATTTTTTTATTAAAGCTCTCTTTTAGCTGTTCGAGCAGATTTTCCTGAAGATTGACAGGGGTGCGGTTGAGAATCAGAGAGATGACTTCGCAGCTTTTTTCTTCAAACAATTCGAAGGCAAACCGGCAGGATTGGATGATCTCAGTGATGCTTCGATGATGTGCCTTGCCGACCATCAAGACTGGGCAGCCGAGGTTATTGGCTATTTCGGCGTTCAGTTCGAATTCTATGGAAGAGGCTTCTCCTTCAAAATCGGTACCCAGGCAGAGTACGAAGTTGTGTTCGCTTTCCAGCTCCTTGTATGCTGCGAGAATCCCCTCCAATAGTTTTTCGTGCTTCTTTTCAGCCATCAGGGATTGTGCCTCTTCGGTTGTGTAAGCATACATCTTATCGTAGGGCACATCCAATTTATAGTGACTGGATATCAGGGCCAGTGCCGTGTCTTTCCGATCCTTCTTCACATTGATAATCGGCCTGAAAAAGGCGACTTTCCCGAGATTTCTAACCAGGAACTCCATGATACCCAGTGTGACTGTTGTTTTCCCGCTTTGAGGTTCGACACCGGTTACATAAAGATTCTTAGACATTAGATGACTTGTGTGTTTGAGGAAGGGATAAAGGCAGATGGGGCATCGCTAATATTACTAATGCCGGAAGCAGCCAGATAAATTGAAAAGCCGGAGAAATCAAGTGTTTGGACGGTTGTTACCCGACTGACGAATGCTGGGATCCTGATAAAGTGGCTGTTTTCCAGCCGATCCATCTGACTTTTTACTAAGAAATAGAACGGAAATTGAAACTAGACGCATACAAACGGCTGAGACCGAGAACAAAAATAACATAAAACTTCGTTTAAATATGTAGAGATTACTTTTCATAGAATGATTAATCCATTGTTGTTTACTACATAGCCTGTTGCTATCATACCACCTCCCTCGGTTTTTACAAACGATTATTTCAGGTTGATGGTGGAATAAGGATTGTTGAAGATAATTCTCTGTATCCAAACAGCCTTAATACCTGACGGTTCGAGATGGATCATTCTGTTTGAAAGAAACAGCTTTATATTTTACTAAAATTATGCTTTTACATTTTGCCGTGAATACGATCAAATAACGGATAACGTTTTTCGGTGCAGGAACAGATTTAAACATAGCAACATGTAATGCAATATTGAAACAACGACAGATCAGATGAATAAGAAAGAGACCCTTTCCATCCCCTATGATACTGAAGCCGAACAGGCTTTGCTTGGAGCCGTTATTGAGAATAACGATGCTTTGAGTGAAATAGCCAGTATCCTGACCCCGACCGCTTTCTATAAACCCTCCCATCAGCATATTTTCCGCGCCATGCTGGAACTGGTGGACTTGCAACAACCGATTGATGAAGTGATCCTTGGAGACCAGCTTCGATCTTTAAATCAGTTGGATGAAGCAGGTGGGTATGCCTATCTGGCGGAGTTGGTGGAGTGTGTTCCAAGCGCTGGGAATATAAAATACTATGCGAAAATCATCCAGGAGCATGCGCTATTAAGGGATCTGATTTCGACAACTTCGGATATAGGGCGAAAGAGTAGGGACCCTGAACAAAATATCAGCGAACTTCTGTCAGAGGCAGAAAGCAAGATTACAGAAATTTCAACACGTTCAACAGAGCGTAAGTACGATCATATTAAGGACATACTGGCCTCAAGCTTTAAACGGTTGGAAAAAATTTCCGAATCGACAGACGAGGTCACCGGTATTCCAACAGGATTTGTAGACCTGGACCGGTTTACATCCGGGTTGCAGGACTCTGATCTGGTTATTGTGGCGGCTCGTCCTTCTATGGGTAAAACGGCGTTTGCACTGAATATCGCCTCGTATGTCGCCACCCGGGCGAAAGACAAAGGGGCAATTCTTGTTTTCAGTATGGAAATGTCCAAAGAGCAATTGGCTATTCGTATGCTGACATCGGAATCAAAAGTTGACAGTAAAAAACTGAGGTCCGGGAATCTTGAGCAGGAGGATTGGGACAAGCTGGCCATGGCAACGGAAAAATTGTCAGTTGTTCCTGTATTTATAAATGATTCAACAAATCTTTCTCCCTACGAACTGACAACCATTGCAAAGCAGTTGAACAAAGAGATCGAAAATGGTGTTTCATTGATTATAGTGGACTATCTGCAACTGATGAAAGGAAATCGACCGAATATGCCACGGGAACAGGAAATTGCAGAGATATCTCGATCCCTGAAAGGAGTGGCCAAGGAGTTGAACATCCCGGTTGTAGCACTTTCACAGTTGAACAGGGCTTTGGAAAACAGGAGCGATAAGCATCCACAGCTGGCGGATTTAAGGGAATCAGGATCCATTGAGCAGGATGCTGATATCATCCTGTTCATATACCGGGACGAAATTTATAATGATGACTCCCCGGATAAAGGTATCGCAGAGATCATTATCTCGAAACATCGAAATGGACCGACAGGTGTTATCCGGCTGGCATTTATTGGGAAATATACCAAATTTGCCAATCTTTCCCGACAGGAACCCTAGATGCAGGATGACTATCCAAAACACTCTTTTTTTAAGGTTGAGAAAGTCATCGAAAAGGTACTGAAGCAGAATAACCTGCAGGATGTACTCTATTTTTCACGAATTCTTAAACACTGGGATGTGATCGTTGGTTCCCCTCTATCTAAAAAAACATCTCCGATAAAGCTGGAAAACAGAGTTCTGTTTATCGGAGTAGCTGACTCAGCTTATTCTCATACGCTACATTTTTATGTCCCCAAGATTATTGAGTTGATTGCCTCTCCAGAGATTTGTGGTGAGGGTGTCGTTAAAAAAATTACCTTTAGAACTGTCAGCAAACCGAAAATAAGCAATAGCAAGCAGGAACCTCTACCACCGGCAGTTAATCAACATATGCTGAGCGAACCGGACCAGACACGTGTTGAGGAAACATCCCTCCGCATTAAGGATGAACGTCTTCAAAAGCAATTTTCGCGGTACATGGGAAAGGTTATTTCAAAATAAGACCCTGAATAAATGAATAAATTGAGCAAAGTGAACCGACCCTCGAAAAAGAGAAAGCAGCCATACGCCAGAAAGCGTTTCGGGCAGCACTTTCTGACAGACCCATCTATTATTGCTCAGATCATCTCCGGTGCTCGCATAGATCCTGAAGACCACATTATTGAAATCGGTCCTGGGAGGGGGGCCCTGACTCGACCATTGGTTAAGCAGGGGGCCAGCCTGACGATAGTGGAATTAGACAGGGATCTTGTGGCTGGTTTAAAAACTGAATTCGAGGGAAACAGCCATATAAGAATTGTCGAGGGTGATATTCTGAAGACAGACTGGAATGAACTGCTTGATCCAGACAAGAAAAATAAAATTGTTGCGAATTTACCCTACAATATCTCCTCACCGATTTTCTTTAAGCTGGTTGGCTATCGACAGAAACTGGATTCCGCAGTGATTATGGTTCAAAAGGAACTTGCCGAGCGATTGCGCCATACAGGAGAGGGGAAAAAACTGAAGGATTATGGCATTTTATCTGTTGTTGCGGGAAACACCTTCTCCGTTAGCAAGATCTGTGATGTTCCGGCATCCTGTTTCTCTCCTGCTCCGAAAGTGAATTCGACTGTAATAAGGTTGATACCGAAAAAGGTGGTGTTGGAGGGGGAGGATAACTTTTTTGCTTTTGTCAGGCAGGCGTTCAACAACAGGCGGAAACTGTTTACATCCTTTCTCCTTCGCGAACACGCATCGCTCTATGAAGAGCTTCCACCGAAAGACCAGGAATTTCTAAAGGGACTTCGCCCGGAAAATCTTTTGCCCGAGCAGTATTTCAGGCTGTTTTCCGGGCAATCGCTTCTGGATTGATCTCTTTAGTCTGTAAAATCGTTTGAGAATACTTCAGAAAAATCCATCACCGAAAAAGGTTCCATTTTAATACCGATACTTCCCTTGCGAATCCAGATTTTAACAATATTGAAGGCGGTTCCATCATTTTGTGAGACAGTCTTTACATTCTCTGCAAAAACAACATCTTGAGTCTTGAATTCCAGGAATGCACCGTTGCTAGATAGGGGATTCAGCCGGATATAAATCTTGTCTGGGTTATTGTCCTGCTGCTTGGGTTGCCCAATATAAGGGATTGCCTCTTTCCTCAGTCGATTCGGGTCACTGTATTTTTCGAGTTCTCGGTTTCCCGCAATTACTTCAATGATGTCAGATGTCAAATCATCCTCCTAACCAGTAATAAAAAGTGGTGGTTCCTGATTCCAGGTCCCTGTATACCTATCTTATAGCATACCTGCTCAGAATTGGCAATTAGCGTCCCTTCTCATATTATAAACCGAAAACAGCAGCAATGGCTTGCGGATCAGATTGGATTCAGGATGGGAATGAAATGGCTTTCCAGTTGACAGCTGGACTCCAGACGCTCCCCCAATGCCTGAATGCCAAAAGTTTCAGTACTGTAATGCCCCGCGCTGATGAAATGTACCCCATACTCTCGACTCATGGTGAAGTTCTGCTCGCTGATTTCACCCGTAATAAAACAATCCGCGCCTGCTTCAATCGCATCCTGGAAATAGCTCTGTGCGCCACCGGTTACGATTGCTACTTTTTCTATGACGTCAGGACCATAGGGAAGTATCTGGGGCTCTCTTTCCAGGAGAGTGGACACTTTTGTGGCCAATGCATCTATGCTTTTTAATGTTGTCGTACCCATAATACCCTGCGCAACCTTTCCGATGTGCGCGAAAGGTTGCAGATCCAGAAGACCGATCCTGGCGGCGAGTTGCACATTATTGCCAATCTCGGGATGAAAATCCAGGGGTAGGTGATAGGCAGCTGCGGCGATCCCTGAATCCAGGAGCAGGCGTAGTTTCTGCTTCATGGGGCCGCGAATGATTCGTTCGGCATTGTCCCAGATCAGGCCGTGATGTGTGATGATCAGGTCGGCATCTGCCTGAATAGCTTTTTCGATCAGTTCAAGTGAGATGGACACTCCCGTTGCAACGTGTTTAACCTGACGATTATCTCCCTCAACCTGTAGGCCGTTTGGGCAATAGTCCTTGAAGTCGTCAATTGCCAGCAATTCATTGCAGAAAGTAATAATCTCTATCTGGTTCATGGGGTGCCCCAAAAGACGTTAATTTGAATAAATATCAGATAGTTTACGGACATTTGCGTCCAGTGAGTGTGCCTGTATTTCGATTTCACGGTAACCAGATTCACCCATCTCTGTCGCTATTTGCGGTTGATCATGGCAAAGACGAATGAACGCACTTAATTCATTAGAATCTTGCACGATTTGGAGACCTTTCACGCCCGTTAACAGATCTACTTCATCTTTAAAGTTTGCTGCGTATGGGCCTATGCAAACCGGTTTTTTATACCCGACGGCTTCAACCATATTTTGTCCACCGCGGTCGCAGAGTGAACCACCAACAAATATGGTATCAGCGAGATAGTACCAGGATTTAAGTACCCCCATCTGGTCAATAACAAGAATGTGATCCTGTTTCCGAGGTAAGATAGCGGTTTGCATCTTTGAGGCAAAGGAAAAATCAACATTTTCCTGCCCGAGAAGCCTGGCAAATTCGTCCTGCTTATCTGGGTGCCTTGGAATTAGAACCATTTGAAACCCTGTCAGGTCCTTATGAAGATTTCGCCACGCTGATATGATGGGTTTCACCTCTTCCGGCTGAATGGAGCCAGCAACGAACAAAAACCTTGTATCAGCTGCGAGGCAGCTGGACCTGATCGTTGCCAGGGATTCCTCTGCAGGGAGTGCAGGGATTTCATACTTCAGGTTTCCCTGGACGAATAACCGGCTGGAAGAAACCCCAAGTTTTCCAAACCGCTCAGCTGATACATCATCACGGGCAAGGACCCAATCAATCCGGGCAATAGTTCTTAAAAGCAGTCGTTTAACAGATATGTATTGATTGAAGTGTCGGTCACTCAGTCTGCCGTTAACGATGGTTGTTTGCCCGATTTTCGACATGAGTCGAATCAGGTTCGGCCAAATTTCAGTCTCTATCAGGATCAGATGTTCGGGGCTGCTCTGTTTGATAAACCTGTTGATAGTCCAGCTTAGATCAAAGGGGCCCACGCATACAGGCACTTCTGTTTCTTTAAAACCCAGTTCCTTTGATTGAACGGTATTCGTGGTAATAAAAAATGAGAGGTGAGGGTCCTTATCCTTCCAAGCGTTGATCAATTTGATGGCAATGCGGATTTCCCCAATGGAAGCTGCGTGAACCCATATCCTTTTTGAGGAGGATCCCTCTTCGGCAGGAATGGGTGTGGGAAACAGCCTGGCACGGAAATTTTGTCGAAACTGTGGATCGATCAGCACTTTAATGGCTATCAGAGGGGAAAAAACCAACAGCAGAACAATGTACAACAGATCAAAAACAGACAAGCCGACCCCGCGATCTCAATTTTAGTTCGATCAGGTTGTTTCCTGATAAATCTCGTATGACTGAATTCCTGCTTTGTCCAAGTCTTCGTAAGTGTTGACAGAAATGGCGTCAAATGGCAAGGGGATACAATTCAGGGTAAGACCATTGTCCAGGGCCCGCATTTGTTCCAGGGAATAAGCCTTTTCCAAGGGC
>JAOZRE010000268.1 GCA_029940215.1 bacterium
CCTTCAAGGGGGCAAAGCAATACCGTACCCTTTGGGTGCGGATTCGTTTTATTTTGGCGGCAGTGTTGGTTACTGCCGCTGTCAGAACGGTCCCCCTTTATCTGCTATTATTCCACGACTATTCCTCTGTTTTCAAAGAACAGCTAAAATCCGAACACCAAAGCCCGGTGACGCCTTGTCTTTGAGTAACTGGGCTATTTATTGAATAGGGCTGGTATCATGGTTGATATATTTCATGCCCCCTGATATTCTTAAAGGATAATGATTTATACGAAGATGTGCCTGTCAGGCCCGCACTCAACACCCTCTTACCAGGGATGATGCAGCACCAGGCTTACTATTGTCATCGATAAAGGAGAACCATGCTAACTGTTGTTGAAGCCCTCCAGAAAATAATGGATGCCGCCGCACCACAGGGAACGCGCATAATTTCAATTGAGAAAGCCTTGTCCCATGTGCTTGTGGATGATGTGCTGGCCGACAGACCCCTGCCACCCTTCGACCGAGTGGCTATGGACGGTTTTGCTGTGCGCAGTGCGGATTTCAAGGATGGAGCAGCCCAACTGGCCATTGTTGGGCAAATTCAAACCGGCGTCACCTCTGAGACCGAAATTGGACCAGGTGAAGCGGTTCAGATCATGACAGGCGCGCCTTGTCCAGCGTCTGCTGACGCTGTTGTCAAAATAGAAAATGCAACGATTGATGGGGCCAAGGTCAACCTGCAGGAGCCGAAGATTAAACCGGGGATGAATATTGCATCCATGGGGGAAGATGCCCCTGAGGGCAAAGTGCTGATTAAAAAGGGCTACCCGCTGACCACAGCTGGAATTGCCATCTGCGCTTCAGTCGGACTTGAGCAAGTCAAGGTCTATCGCAAACCCAATATTCGTGTCATATCTACCGGTTCCGAGATTATTGCCCCGTCAAAGCAACCCCTCCCCAACCAGATCCGAGACTGCAACTCATACACCCTGCGCACCATGTCCCGGGCGATGGACCTTGATGTAACCTTCATGGGAATCGGGGAAGATGATACCGGTGTCTTGGGAAACATGATCGAAGAAGGGCTGAAAGGCGATATTCTAATCCTCTCAGGGGGTGTTTCCATGGGAGAATTTGACCACATCCCCGGACTGCTGGCTGAAAAAGGCGTAGAAAAAATTCTGCACAACATTTTGGTCAAACCGGGAAAACCTGTCTGGTTTGGCAAATCTCAAAACGGGGCCTTCGTATTCGGTCTGCCCGGCAATCCGGTATCCGTTCAAACCTGCTTTAAAGTTTTCGTGGAGCCATTCATCCGCAAGCTGTCCGGCCATCACTCTGGCGAAAACGACTTCATGCGACTGCCCCTGTCAGAACAACTGATTTCCAAAACCAAAAGGGAGTTGTTCATGCCCGGCAGGTTAAGCATGCATAACAATCAGACCCATATTCAACCGGTTATCATCAAGGGAAGTGGAGATTTCGCCAATTTCGAGCAAAGTCATGGCTTAATCAGAGTCCCGTTGGAGGAGAGTCAAATTGACGTTTTTTCCCTGGTCGATTTTTTGCCCTGGGGAGAACTCTGGTAAAGAAGGGGGGAAACGGTGCGCCAGGCACCGCTTTGTACTTCAGGAATTCAGGAGGCTGAACAGCAGTTTTCAACATTGCCGTCCATATTAGTAACGATGTGGCTTGGTTCTTCAATGTTCGGCCCCAGATGGGTTCTGTCATTCTCAGCCAGAATCCCCATAGACAAACAGATCAGTGACCAGAAATGGGTCGCATGATACTTGCCACCAAAGCCATCCGCCAGGAACATGTAGTAATTTTCAGCCGCCCATCCCTTATGGAGTGAGTCCAGTCCGCTCCTACTTTCCACAGAGGCCCCATCTCGCCCTCTTCCATCTGTGGTTCCCGCGAGTTCTGATTGATAAAATAGTAAGCACCTTTCAGGAACCTATGAGTCATCAACTGCAATACCGCTGCAATCCGAAAATACCTTTATTGTAGCGTTGATCGGTTTTTTCACCGTCCCTTTTTACAGACTTTAAAGCACTTTTTGCTCTGGTAACGGGTATATCGATTATTTACTCGATAAGTCGGGGCTGATCCAGGAACTACAGGTGTAAGGTAACGTTACAGGGTGTCCCTATAACAATTAGTAACAATTAGTAACAATTATCGTATTGCCTTAAACAGAAGACCAAAAAGTCTCTAAACGGCTATGAACATGGCACTATCTTGAAAAGTCCGATCTGGCACATGCCATGCAGACTCATAATTAAACCCGCAAAAACGTGAAAATTGCAGTTGAATGATCAACATCCCTATAAATTTGTCCATTATACTTAAATAGCCTGACAGTCTGGAGTTCTCCTCGTCATGCCGGACTTGATCCGGTATCCAGGCACGCATTACTTTGAAATCATGCTGGATTTCGTGTCGAACACGGAATGACGACATTCGAGAATGTCTTTATTTTTAATTTCAGCTATTTACAAGAGAACTCTTAACTGTTCAGTTAAATAGCTTAAATGAAAAAACCGTTCGATTATTCCCGCTTTTTCAATCGGTTATATAAAGAAGTAAAGTGATCAATCTATTAAGAAAGAGTATGAAATGAAAAAAAAGAAGGCGATTACACTCACCGGCCTGGCGATATTTGGACTGCTGGTGCCATTGCTGATTAACGCTTCAGGGATGCGTGGTCAGACTGATATGGTCTTTCCTTTGCCAGTCAGTGCTTATCAGGACGGGCATCTGAATAGCGTTGGCGAAATATTATGGCTCAGGATCAAACAACAACCCATGAATCTGGTCATTTCACTGATGTTTCTGGGTGCTATCATACACACTTTCCTTGTTGGTTATTTCAGAAAAATTGCAGAAACCCTGGAAGGCAATTTTCAGGTAAAAAATCAATTAAATGGTGATGCAGAAATCGTATATAATGGCAATATCATCAAAAAAATCTGTTACCGGTCTGAATTTTTCAATCTTCTGGGGGAGGTGGAAATTATTTTTGGTATTTGGGTGATTCCCGTATTCTGGATAATGACATTCAACTTTGGATGGGGCGCGACATTGCAGTATATGACTACGGTAAACTTCACCGAACCGATGTTTGTGGTTGTCATTATGACCCTGGCCTCATCCCGGCCGATTGAGCAGTTCTCGGAAAGCTGTATGAAGGTTGCAGCCAATATCGGTAAAGGATCTACTGCAACCTGGTGGTTTGTGGTGTTAACAATCGGTCCCATTTTGGGATCATTTATTACAGAGCCTGGGGCGATGACAATATCAGCCATGCTGTTGGCCAAATATTTTTATCAAAAAAAGCCAAGTACAACCTTTGCGTATGCAACCATCGGTTTATTGTTTGTTAATGTGTCGGTTGGTGGAACGCTTTCTCATTTTGCCGCCCCTCCCATATTAATGGTTGCCGGGAAATGGAACTGGGACACCTATTTTATGCTGACCCATTTTGGCTGGAAAGCGGTTATTGGCATCATTTTATCCAACACGATATATTTTACCATTTTTCGAGGCGAATTCAGGAAAATGGGAGTGATGAAACCCAACCACTCTGAGAACAAAGAGGGATCTGTTGACAATAAGAAAAATGATCCGATTCCATCGATTGTCATCCTTATCCATATTTTGCTGATGACATGGACGGTTTTTACCAGTCACTATCCAGTCCTTTTTTTCCCGGGGTTTTTCCTTTTTCTAGGATTTCGACGTGCAACTGCACACTACCAGAATGAGACAAACATTAAACCACCTCTGCTGGTTGGGGCTTTTCTGGCTGGCCTGGTTGTCCATGGTGGTCTTCAGGCCTGGTGGATCGCTCCCATTCTCGGCGGATTGGGAGATATTCCCCTGATGCTGGGTGCAACTTTTTTAACTGCGTTTAATGATAATGCCGCGATTGCATATCTCAGTACACTGGTTCCGACATTGACCGACTCCATGAAGTATGCGGTCATTGCCGGGGCGGTAACCGGTGGTGGATTGACCGTCATTGCAAATGCGCCAAATCCGGCTGGTATCTCCATATTACGGGATTATTTCAAATACGGCGTTTCTCCTGGAAAACTGGCCATGGGGGCCCTGTTACCAACTGTTATCATGGGACTGTCTTTTATGCTGCTTCCATAGCCGGATATTTCATAAAGGTCCTGCTCTTTCAGACCGCATGGGGAGGATGTTATTTTTCACAGCAGGTTTTGGGAACTCAATTGACTCCGCCATCTTGGCGAATCATTACTTGCCCAATACCACTATTAACAGAACATAAAATCGAATGAGGTGAACAACGGGAGATCTAATTTATAAGCGTGGAATTAGCCGAGGGTAACCTGATTCAACCCATGGTGTTCGAAATTTGAGGCATCTAGCAGAATCCATCCTGGTAGTTATTGGGAAACAGCCTGTTTTCCAACGCTTCGAATCGCCATCCCTTCGACTCCGGAAAAATGTGAATGCTAACTGTTTTATAATGATAAGTCGTTAAAAATTTAGAGAGATGATCAAATGGAAAAACAAGATGTTGTAATTGTCGGTGGTGGACCCGCAGGTAGATTGATCGTGCACACAATTAACGCTGATGACAGAAAAATGTCAGTAACGCTGATCAAGGATGAAAAAAACAACGTTAACAGGTGTGCGATTCCTTATGGGATATCAGAAGAGAAACCAATGGGGAAATTTCAAATATCCAATGAACTGATTACGGATTTTGGTGCAGATTTAGTGGTTGACAGGGTAGTGAAAATTGAACCCGAGCTTAATCAGATCCATACTCAATCCGGTAAATCATACGAATACAAGCATCTGGTGTTATCTACCGGTTCCCGACCTATCGTCCCCCCTATTCCCGGTATCGAGGCAGATAATATTACCTCGGTGCGGTCAATTGACGATCTTTCACTATTACGGGAGCTTGCTTCAAAGGGCAAACGGGCTGTGGTTGTCGGCGGTGGATATATTGGTCTTGAAGTTGCGGTTGCTCTTCGACAGATGGATATTGATGTAACACTGGTGGAGATGTTGCCCAAAATCCTGATGAACACAACAGAACCCGAATTCATCGGTTTAATTGAAAAGACACTTGCCAAACATGATCTGCGGGTTCTGGCCAATGAAAAGGTGGTGGAATTTCACCACAAAACAGACGGTAGTGTCGATGTCAAACTCGGAAACGGTAATACGCTGACAGCTGATTTTGTGGTTCTTTCAGCTGGCGTTGCGCCAAATACTGAATTGGCGGCTCAGGCCGGTATAGAGACGAGTCGACTGGGAATATGCACTGACAAAAATATGCGTACCAATGTGCCAAATATCTATGCCTGCGGGGATTGTGTTGAAAAGCGGTCTTTTATCACTGGAGAGCCGACCCGGGGAGAATTTGGAACCAATGCGGTATTTATGGCAAGAGTCGCAGCACAGAATATTCTGGACATCGATGCAATATTCCCCGGTGTCATCAATGCAAATGCCTCCGCAGTCTATGACTGGAGCTTGGGATCTGCGGGCTTCACCGAACACATGGCACGGGACGCGGATATTGATGTCATAACCGGCTATTCGGAGGTCAGTGACAAATATCCCATGATGGACAATGTTGATGTGGTTCGAACCAAACTGGTGTTTAACCGCTTAAACTCGAAGTTGATCGGCGGAAGCGTCATACGCAAAGGGGGCTGTACGGCTCAAAATGTCGATTTCATCTCGTTTGCTATTCAGATGGGCGCTACCATGCAAAATCTATCAGATTATCAGTACGCGACACATCCGGAACTGGCTGCCAAGCCATCGGATAACAGCTATGCGTTTGCCGCAAGACAGGCCTTGAGTAAGCTATAGTTTAACAGACCTGTACGAGGGACACTGCTTTAAAGAGCTCTCCCGGTGGGTTCTGCAAAGAGACCATCGGGGATATCGACTACATGATAAAAAGAAGGTCGGCGGCAACCATCTACCTGGATTATGTTAAGTATCGAAATGGGATCAGATTCTCATGTGTTTGCGCCCTTCACCCTCTTCCCATTTTTGTTTTATTGTCGCGTAATTCTTAATCAGATTCTCCCAACTCAATTTAATTTGTTTCTCCCGCACCAGAACACAGGCAAATTTCTTGATCACACGCTTTATATTGGGTCCGAAAGCCTTGGAAACCAGAACCTGAACCCCTTCCGCTTTAAGAATTTTCGCAATACTGCCGGCCTTAACAGGATCTGCGTGAATCTTATCACTTTCTTCCTCCGTTGTGTTTTCAATTTTCTTCAGATACTCGCAATTTGTATCAGTCAACCGGTAGATTAGATAACGTTCAGCATCTCCAAAATGCCTGTTGATATAATATTTGTCATCATCTGTGGCGATGGCGATAACCAATCCTTTTTTTTGCAGGTTCATTGTTCTCTCTCGTAGGTTAAATGATGATCTGGAGGGCTTCTCCATTTCAAATTTTCGTTTGCTGATATGAATAGGTCTGCTGCAATTAGTAAGCCCCAAAGAATCGTCCATCAATCGTGTTTTTCGAAACCACCACGTGAAATTCGGTATCGATATATTTCAGGCAGCCGTTAAAATGGGTTGGATATTTGCAGAAGAATATGGATGGTAGCTTAATAAACAGAAAACAGGAGTGTTATGAATGACGAATATAATTTCATGGCAAAGATCTACGATCCCGCCCTCTATTTTGCACTCAATCCGATCCGAAAGGCTGTCTTAAAAGAACTTTATCAATACAAAGACAGTGCGATTATTGATATCTGCTGCGG
>JAOZRE010000269.1 GCA_029940215.1 bacterium
AGCGAGCACAATCAGCTTCAGCAAAAAGGCCGATATTTCAAATTTCACAATCTTCCCGCTTTTCTGTGGGATGATCATGACCGTCAGGTAATTACGCAGCATCAGTTCTCCAGATACTATTTCAATCGTCTATCTGTTTTGGTTCTCATACCAGATATTATAGATAGTGGCTGTCGGTCTGTAAAATCCGTATTGAATAGACTGTTTTTTATTGTTAAAACCGCCTTTTCCAGATACCCTTCTGAGCAAGCAGAATGAATTCCGAAGGCGCCAATTAAGTGATGTAAGCTGATCAGGAGGCCAATGGAAAAAAACGGGGTGTATCAGTTGCCGGATAATGGGTTTACTGAACTGTGGCTGCACTATATCTGGAAGGAAAGTAAACTCGAAGATATCCAGTTGAGAATGGAAGACAAGCGACAGCTATCAGTTATTTTTCCCGGTTGGTACAATCGAAGTTGGGGGCCGGACTTCTCAGAGGCCCGGATTCTGATTGATGGAGTCGAGTTTTTCGGGGACGTGGAAATACATGTCTCCGAGTCATCCTGGAAAGAACATCAGCACCATCTGGATCCTGCCTATAATAAGGTAATACTGCATGTCTTCTTCAAGAAAGACGGGGGTACGGCTATTAATCAACTGGGACAGCTTATCCCCTCTCTGCATATAGGAGATCTGCAATTCGAAAGGCTCTGGGTCAGACATGATATCCGCCGACCTGTGTTGATGCGTGAATTGCCAGGAGCCTGTGGCCTGAGCCTGACGGAAGAAAAATATCGGAAACTGAGAGACCTGATTTTCCAGGCTGCTGAACAGCGGCTTCTGGCAAAAGCTGTAGTTTTTCAGGAAGAGATGGAGCGGCCTGAGTCGTCAGCACACGAGGATCTGCTTTTTAGAAAAATTTGTCAATCTGCCGGGTACTCAGCCTTTTCAGCGTCATTTGGAGAGTTGTCCCGGACCTATCCTTACTCTGAGATTATCCGGCTTTTTCGTTCCATGCATCGGCAGAACAGGATAGAGGTATTAGGGAGATGGTTTGGTTTCATGGGCATTCTGGATCATGTTGACCTGGATAAGGTTCATGATAGTTTCCGACGAGAGTGGATGGCGTTTCGTCAGTTCTGGTCGGGCCTGAAGGATCCGTTATCGGCGGTTAACCTAACTGCTGGAACCCCATACCGACCTTTCAACCATCCCCTGAGACGCCTGACCGGTCTTTACTACCACCTGGAAAAAGTCCAGTTTCAGGGGTTAATGAAGTCTTGGCTGATGTTTCTACATGATTGCCAGAAGGCTATCGCACAAAAACGTCGTCAACGAGCAGCTGTTATCTCTCTGTTAAACGATATGTTCCCGCAGCCGGATTGGGATCCGCTGAACCGACTTCTTTTTGTAACGAGTGCCCGGCAATCTGAAAATAAATTGAGGTTGATCGGAGAGCAGAGGCAACTGATCATTCTGATAAATGCAGTGATTCCCTACTTTCTGGCCTGGTCGAAGATTAACGGTGATCGTACCCTCGAAAGGATTCTATTTGACTTGTTTCTGATCCTGCCTGCTGAGGGGAAAAACAGGAAGACCCGGTTTCTGGAACAACGGCTGCTAATGTTGAACCCGCAATTCAAGATGAAGAAGAACCTGAGCTATCACCAGGGCCTGATTCAGTTGCACGACGATTGCTGTAAAAGCTATTATGAGGGATGCCGGAATTGTTCACTGGTGAAACTGATGCAAAAATCCGAAATTGAATAAAAAGACCTATGAAAAAAACGCTTTTAATTTTATTGACTTGGGTGGTTGCAATTGCGGCTGGCAACGGGCTTGCTGGTGAAAAGTCATCTTTTGAGCGGTTGTTGAGGACCCGGAAATGCCCTGGATGCAATTTCTATAAAGTCAGTTTTCATCGGATTGATCTCACAGAGGTCAATCTTCGCGGGGCAAATCTGGCCTATGCCACTTTCAGAGAAGCGACACTTTACAAAGCAGATCTGACGGGTGCAGACCTCAGAGGGACCGTATTTGACGGGGCTATCTGGGTTGATGGAACCATGTGCCAGAGTGGATCCGTAGGAATGTGCCGTCGCAAAGCGAAGTGAGTATTCAGTGGGTCCGGACAACGACTTGCTGGTATTAGCTTTGTGTTAACAAAGGCATTGCCGGAAAATGGATGTGAACAATACATAATAAAATAGTTTATGTTTTTCAGAAGACGCAAGAAAATCCAAGTTAATATTAAACTCCTGGCAGGGCTCGATCAAAAGGCGGGCTATGATGCTGAAAAAGGAATTCAGGTAGAAATCAGGGACAAATCCCGACTCAAAAGACTAATCAAGGAGGTTGGTCTGCCCCGGGACCAGCCGATTGCCTTTCTTGTAAATGGAGAAAAAGCCAGGCCGGGTGATCGCCTGGCCGATGGTGACGAAGTATTCTGCTTCCTGCCTTTTGCTGGTGGTTGATGCGGGCTACAGAATAATTTTTGTGCCGGTCCCCTTGTCCGTGAACAGTTCGGATATAACCGCGTGTGGATCCATCCCGCTGATAATATGCGCACTCTTGACGCCATTTTCGAGGCTGTACAGCATCCCCTTAACCTTTGGCACCATTCCTCCTGAAATGACACCCTTCTCGATCAGTTCCAGGGTTTCTTGCCGATTGATTGCTGAGATCAGTTGATCATCTCTTAATATTCCCTGCACATCGGTCAGAAAAATAATTTTATGGGCCTTCAATGCGACGCCTATATGCGACGCAACCGTATCTGCATTGATATTGTATGTGTTTCCATCGGTTCCCATGCCAATGGGCGAAATGACAGGAATGTAATGCTTTTCAATCAGTGTGAAGATCAATTCAGGATTGATCTGTTCAATCTCACCCACATATCCCAAGTCAGTGCCGGGGATTTCCAGTTTATGAGCCTGTATAAGACGACCATCCTTGCCACTGATGCCAATGCCCAGACCTCCCTGGGTATTGATATTGGTCACGATCTCTTTGTTAATGGTTCCTGACAGGACCATCTCTGAGATTTTTAAACTGGGTAGATCGGTCACCCTCAATCCGTCGATGAACGTACTTTCCAACCCATATTGTTTGATGGCAGCAGTCACCTCAGGGCCTCCTCCATGAACGATGACCGGCAGCATTCCCAGAGATCTCAACAACACAATATCCCGGGCAAAGGAGACTTTGAACTCTTCCTGGACCATTGCGGCCCCGCCATATTTGATGACGACTACTTTCTGCGAAAAGTCCTGAATATAGGAGAGTGCCTCGATTAAAACCTGACGTTTTGCGGCAGGGTCAAGATGCGACAGCTGTTCTTTCTGAAGTTCCATGGTCTATTCGCTGGTTGGTGGTTATTCAATTAGCAGTTACTGCAACGGGCCTGATGAAAATACGATAAACCAAATACAAGGTTTCGTTAACCCAATTATGATGTTTTTTATGGTTTGTGCATCGAAAAAGGCCTGACAGATTTCCGTATTCGTCTGTAAGTTCCCGGTTTCGGTATGTTGCATATGATTGAATATTGGATCTAATTTGCTATACTTTGTTAAACCAATAAATTAGAATAAATGGTATTATAACGCTTTATGATTTGACCAGAATACGAAAAATGGTTGCAACCACAATTAATACGGAGAAAATCATGCCTGTTGCAGACTATCAGACATACTGCCGGATGCTCGATACCGCAAAGAAAAACCATTTTGCCTTTCCAGCAATCAATGTGAGTTCCATCGCTACGGCGAATGCAGTCCTAAAGGGTTTTGCGGATGCAAAATGTGATGGCATTATCCAGGTCTCGACTGGAGGTGGGGAATTTGCGTCTGGGACGGCGGTCAAGAATATGGCCCTGGGAGCGATTTCACTAGCCCAGCACATTCATCTGATGGCTGACTACTATGATGTGTATGTCGCCCTTCATACAGACCATTGTACCCCTGGAAAACTGGAAACATTTGTCAAACCACTGATTGAGGAAACCAAAAAAAGGCGTGCTGCGGGACTTTCGAATCTGTTTAATTCTCATATGTTTGACGGTTCGGAACTACCGTTGGATGAAAATATGAATATTGCGGTTCCCCTGTTGCAGGAGTGTGCCGCCTGCGACATTATCCTGGAAGTTGAAGCCGGCGTTGTTGGTGGAGAAGAGGACGGTGTGAATAATGAGGATACACCTGCAGAAAAGCTTTATACCACACCGGAAGATATGCTTTACGTTTACGAGAAACTCGGTGCTGTACCAGGTAGCCGATTTATGCTGGCCGCAACCTTTGGGAATGTCCATGGAGTCTATAAGCCCGGAAATGTGAAACTGACCCCTCACATCCTCAAGGATGGACAGGCGGCAGTGGTAGGGAAGCATGGGGAATCGGCAGCTATGGACCTGGTGTTTCATGGGGGATCTGGGTCAGAGTTGTCGGACATTCATGAGACACTGGATTATGGCGTGATTAAGATGAACGTGGATACTGACACCCAATACGCGTTTACGCGTCCCATTGTGGATCATATGTTCAAGAACTACGACGGTGTGCTAAAGATCGAAAGTGAAGTGGGCAATAAGAAATATTATGATCCCAGGAGTTATAATAAATTGGCAGAGGCTGGCATGGCAGATCGCGTAGGGGTCGCGGCTAAAGACCTGCGGGCTGACGGGAAAACGATATTTGGGTCATAAAACAAAAAAGAACAATAAGTTAAGTGTATCTATTATAAAAATTGTAATTTTTTATTGACAAAAATCGCTCTGAAATTTATGATATCTGAATAACTACGACGCGATATGGGCCGGTAGCTCAGTTGGTAGAGCACCTGACTTTTAATCAGGTGGTCATGGGTTCGACCCCCGTCCGGCTCACCATATCTGCAGGTGTCCCCATCGTCTAGACGGCCTAGGACACCGCCCTTTCACGGCGGCGACAGGGGTTCGAATCCCCTTGGGGATGCCAGACTACACTACCTGGTATCGACATCAGTAAGTCAAAGGGCTTATTGACTGTAAACAAAAGCTTTTCTCCCTCCAGTTTTAAGTTCGAAAATAGAAGTTTCAGCAATCGCCTCTTTTGGTCCAGTTTCGAACTCTCGAACAGCTCGCTCAACCGCGAAGTCAAATCCAGCAAGAGATTGACGGTGATATTGTATTCATCGTCGGCGCTTGTATACTGACTCAATTTTGAGGAGAGATCCTGCTGATCCAGCTTTAAAGACACTACCTTTCTATCGTATTCTTCTTTAGTAATACTCCCCTCAAGGCGAACATCAAGGGCGCGATCAATCTTTAGCTGAATACGCTTATATTCAGACTGTAAATGGTCAATGGCTTGTTCATGATATTCTTTTTTCGCATCAATGGACGTTTTTAAATCATCTTTGATTGCTTCTAAAACATCCGCCGGGATCTTTATCTTGCGAAAATATTTCTTGATTTGTTCTGCTAATAACTCTTCGCGGACTCTCTTTGCGCCGCATTCACCTTTATGTTTGGTGCACCGGAGATAGATATACTTGTTCTTTTTAATATCGCTTGAAATTGCACAACCACAATAAGCGCAATGGATCAATCCCCGAAATAAGAATGGCTTTGACGAGTAATTGGTAGAGTTTCTGTTTCTGCCCAATCGTATCGCTTCACAGGCATCAAACAATTCTTTATCAATAATTGGTTCGTATTTATGGGGATACAGTTCGCCGTTTACGCGCATAACCCCAAAGTAAAATGGGTTTCTGATCATCTCATGGACCTGTTTTTTGAAACAGGTGACCTCTTGGGGGTCTTGTTTGTCATTCCCCACCCGTTCATCCTTATTTGCATTTCGCTCAAAGAATATAGTCCACTTGAGTATTCAACAAAAAGCCTCCTAATGAACATCGCCCGGCTTTTATCCCTTTCTATTGTGCTTCTTCCATCATTATCCTTCGCATTGATGTAGCCTAATGGAGCCCTGGCGATCCACTCGCCATTTTCAAGTTTGTGCTTTAGGGTCCGATTACCGTTTTCAACAAGTGTATTCAGGTACTGTTTTGCCAACATAACTCTCATATCCCATTGAAATACGACATTCCCTGCCGACTCTTTCGATAAGACAAATCCATCAGCTAAAAAATGAACTTCCAGTTCTCCCTTCAATCTCAATTCATCAATGTCGACGGCGTCCCTGAAATTCCTGGTTAGCCTATCGACATTTTGACAGAGCAAGATATTGACATCTTTGTTCTTTTTGACAAAACTGAGCATTATTTCGAATTTATGTCTGATTTTTGACCCTGCGCTTTCCGAAAAAACGAACTCCTTCACAACTTCAAAACCTTTCTGCTGAGCGTATTCTTGTAGTTTGCTTACCTGTGCCGGAAGTGATTGCCCTTGTTCTTCCTGCTCTTTGGTTGAAACCCTTGCCAATATAACAGCTTTCATCAATCTATCCTCCTTGGGGATGTTCAAGAATGTAGAATAGCTCATTTATGGGGTGCAACACAAAAAAGTTGCAGCAGTTAAGCCGCTAAATACAGATCATCCAGGGTATCATTAGCAAACATCTCTTTGACAACGCCGAGCGCCTTACTGCACGCAGTTTTCAGTTTGCCTGTCAGTACCAACGACCGCAGGAAAATCATTTTCTCCGCATTCTCTCTTTTCCAAAACATACCGGCACCCTTGACACGAAGGTTTATAACGCGCCGAATCGCGCTTTCAACCGTACCGCTGCCCGTTGGTAACCCGTTTTCCTTGAACGCCCTGTATTGAAATCGACAATGGTCTC
>JAOZRE010000027.1 GCA_029940215.1 bacterium
ATTTCATCTACAACACTGACGTTGGACTTCTCCAAAAATCCCTGGCTCAGCATACCGACCCCTTCCTGACCCGGATCGTTAACTGCCGGGTCTCCGGAGGCGGAAGTTGCCAGAAACAGGTTCTTACCAATCGGATTCAGACCGGCAGGATTGACAAACTTTGCCAGTTGAATGTTTCCTATTTTATTGGGTGTGGGATCATCTCCGATCAGGACCTGGATCTGTCCATCCTGACCAATAATGATTTTGGTGGCTTCCGGAGGAATAATCACTTCCGGCTCAAGGGTATAACCATCTGATGTCACAATACGGCCATCGGCATCTCTTTGCCAGGCCCCGTCACGGGAATAGGAAATCGTCCCATTGGGCCTCAACACCTGAAAGAAACCATCACCATCAATACTGATATCAAGATCGTTACCCGTGTGCATCAGGTTACCCTGGGTAAATACCTTTTGGGTTCCCGCCAATTTCACACCGTGCCCTTTATGCAGCCCGGTTGGTGAAATCGTATTGGATGAGGTGTTGGAACCGGGAACAATCTCGTTGGAGTATAGCAGATCCTGGAAGTTGTTCCGGGTTTTCTTAAAGCCGTTGGTATTCACATTGGCCAGGTTATTGGAAATCGTGTCGATCTGAGATTGTTGCCCCTTCATACCGGTTGCAGATGTAAACAAGGATGTCATCATGACGAAGATCCTCCTGGAATGATGTTATTTATATCTTGGCGATTGAAATTACCTGTTCGTCGAGATCATCCAATGATCGCAACAGTTTTTGAGATGCTTCATAGGAACGGTTCACATTGATCATGTTGACCATCTCCTTGACAGTATCAACATTAGAACTTTCCAATACCCGTTGTTCAATACTGATAAACTCGGGTTTGGAAGGCTTCTGTTCTCTGCTGCCGGGAACCCAGTATGAGTTTCCCATTTTCGTCAGCCGGGTCTCCTCGGGAAACCCCATAATTTTGAGCGTGTCGACAGCCTGGTTATCCACCATAATGCTACCATCCTCTCCGACAGAAAACTCCTCACCGTTAATCCGGATATCCCCTTTCAATCCCTGGACCTTGTCCCCGGAGTTGGTAATAAGGAATCCCTTGGGGTCCCTCAGGAATTGACCGTTTCGTGTATAGCGGGTCCCATGCGGGGTTTCCACCACAAAGAAACCTTCTGAACGGATAGCCAGGTCAAACGGGTCTTCTGTTGTCTTGAACGGCCCCTTTGTCATGGAGGGTGAGATATGATCCGTCATTACAAACGATGTTCCACCCCTTGACATGGGAGAGATAAATTCATCATGAGCAAATTTTTCCTCTTCAGACTCCAGGTCCTGTCCTGCCACCCGGTTGTAGTATTCCCTGAAGAGAACCTTATCAGCTTTGTATCCGGTCGTATTGACATTCGCGAGGTTGTTGGCAACAGTATCCATCTGCCTTTGCTGTCCCTTCATCGCTGATAAAAGAGTATAGATCGATTCCATAAATTGCCTTGTTTGATTCCGGCCAGATATCCTGACACGGATAATGTTCCGGCCATTGCCTGGTCATCACCTCCAATCCAATATTGGCTATTTTATTGATAATAAATACTTATTTCAATAACAGTAAGCCCTGGACGGGGTTTCCTTTGAACAATGCAGAGGTTGTGCCAGCAAAAACGGACAGGTTGGAACCGGCATAGGGCAAGAGTGCCGGTTGCATGTGGCATCAGCGGGTGATTTGATTTTTGATTTTTTTTCAGTAATGTGATCCAATGATACGTATGATCTGAAATGGCAAGGATGACAATTCTATTCGGAAAAAATACCTGGGCGTTCAAAAATGAATTCTGTTTCTAAAACCATATTTTAAAAATCCCAAAGTCCTGTTTTAACGGAAGTTACAGTATGTTTAGACCGATAGCTGCCATGATATTCCATACCGATACACGATCAAGAGTCCCCGTCAATTCTGTTGGAAACAATTGGATAAGTTGGAGAACGTCGCATGCTGGATGATGAAGAGCTGTTAACCGGGTTTCTTGAGGAGGCACAAGAGCATCTCGATTCAGTGGAACCAGACCTGCTTGCGCTCGAATCCTCACCAACCGACTCTGAAATCATTAACCGCCTTTTTCGAAGTGTGCACAGTATCAAGGGGGGTGCGGGTTTTTTCGGGCTGGACACCATGAATCAGTTGACCCATGCCATGGAAAACCTCATTTCCAAAGCGAGAACAGAGCGGGTCATCATCAGTAAGGAACACACAGACGCCCTGCTGCTCGGGGTTGACCGACTCAATATGATGCTGGCCGATATTGGACAGAGCGGCCAATTGGATATTTCCAAAGAACTGGAACTGCTAGCCTCTCTGGACGGCGATGAAACACCGGGTGAAACAGGCACGGCCGAAAGTGTGGTTGAAAGCGTTGTCATGGAAGCCGTAGAAACAAAACCCGCTGTAGCAGGCGATCTGACAGCACATATACCAGTAGAGGAGTTGGATAAGGCGTTTAAAAAGGGAATGAATGTCTATGCCGTTTCCATGAACCTGAACCGGGACATCATCAATCGGGACATGACCCCCTATCTGTTGATCAACGAACTGGACGAGCTGGGCTGGTTTGTTGACTCCTATCTGGATACTGATGCCGGTGCCAGTTCTGATGAAACGGATTTAGCATTTGTTTTTGTCTTTGCCACTATCATGGAGCTCGATCTGGTCATGATAACTCTAGGCGTAACGTCTGACCAGATCAGGTCTTATGACCCGAATGCAAAAACCACCGGGGATTCAACCGTTGAAACCATTTCAACTCCAGTTGCATCACTTGATACTGCTCCTGAAAAAGCTGAGCCTGAAAAGGTAAAACCATCAGACGCACCTGAGTTATCTCCTCCTAAAACCAGCACAACCGCCAAAAAACCTGATGAATTTAAATCCATCAAAACGGAAGAGAATGTCCGAGTTAGCGTCAGTAAACTGAACAAACTGGTCGACCTGGCAGGTGAACTGGTTCTGGTCAGAAACCGTCTGCTGCAGACAGGGGAGAATGAAGGTCGAGACATCCCCGGCTTTCAGGGAATTCTGCAAAACCTCAATATGGTCACATCCGGTCTACAGGAGGAGATACTTAACACCCGGATGCAAGCCATCTCCACTGTTTTCGGCAAATTCCCGCGTCTTATCCGCGAATTGGGAACCAGCCTGGGAAAGGAGATTGAGTTGACCACCGAGGGCAACGATGTTGAACTGGACAAAACCGTATTGGAAGCGCTGTCCGATCCCTTGACCCACATTGTTCGAAATACAGCCGATCATGGAATTGAACTCCCTGAAGATAGAAAAGCCCGGGGTAAACCGGTAAAGGGCACGCTATCATTGAAAGCGTTTCACGAAAGCGGACAGATGATTATCCTGATCGAGGATGATGGTAAGGGTATCGATCCAGAGGTAATGACGGAAAAAGCGCTCGAAAAAGGTCTGATCACCCAGAATGACCTCCAGCACCTGAATCAGCAGGATCGGATAAACCTGATTTTTCTGCCCGGATTTTCAACGGCGGAAAAGGTTTCTTCCGTTTCTGGTCGTGGTGTGGGAATGGATGTCGTTCGTTCAAACATAGAGGGAATTGGCGGGACAGTAGAGCTGCATTCCCTTTACGGCAAGGGTACCACCATCAAGATGACGTTACCCCTGACCATGGCCATCGTTTCCTGCCTGGTAGTCGAGAGCAATGGAGAGCGATTTGCCATTCCACAGCTTAACCTTGAAGAGCTGGTAATCATCAAACCGGACGAGATTTCCAAACGAATCGGTTATGTACAGGACCAGAAAGTTCTGAAGATCCGCGGCGAACTGCTGCAGTTGATATCCCTGGCAGATGGACTGGGAATCCCTCCCGTTACAGAAACCGCAAAAAACCATGAACCGGATAGCGATGAGGCAAATGACCGGGAAGAGGACGGATTCACAATCCAGGACGCTATCCGGGTCCTCGTGGTTTCCGCCGGAAACAACCGTACCGGCATTCAAGTAGGCACCATTCTTGGAACGGAAGAGATCGTTGTTAAACCCATGCCCGAGTATTTAAGTCAGGTCACGGTATTTTCAGGCGCAACGATTCTGGGGGACGGAACTGTCGCCATGATTCTGGACACCCATGCATTTATTCAAGGAACTCGAAAGACTGACCTGGATAAAGCCGTCAGTAGTTTTGTTTCTGAAAAGGAAGCAAAATCGATGATTGAACATCAGTCCATTCTAATCTTTGACAACGGAACGGACGAACAGTTTGCCGTCACCATCCCGTTGATCCAGCGCGTAGATACCATTACGCTGGATCAGATTCAATATGTGGGCGACAAGGAATATATTGAGTATCGAGGACAACAGATAAGGGTGTTACGGCTGGCTGATTATCTGCCCATTCAGAAACCGTCGTACGATGCTGACTCTTTTAACATCATTATCCCCAAAGAGACCCGGATCCCGATAGCTATTCTCATCCATAAGGTACAGGATACGCAAACAATGAAAATCGATCTTTCTGAAAGTTCGATCCATGAAAAAGGTATCCATGGTTCCACGCTGATTAACGGGAAAATAACCCTGCTCCTGGATCTGTATACCATTCTGGAAATGGGCGAGCCGGACTCTCTCCATTTCATGCGCATTGAAAAACATAAACTGCGGAATGCTAAAGTCCTGCTGGTTGAAGATACTCCCATGTTTCTGGCTGTTATTCGTGAGTACCTGGAATCAGCAGAACTCATTGTTACAACAGCCACCAACGGCAGACTGGCGCTAGACGCAATGAAATCACAGCCGTTTGACCTGATTCTCTCTGACATCGAGATGCCCATCATGGACGGTTGGGAGTTGATCGCTTCCATCAGAGGCAACGAAAAATGGAAAGACCTTCCTGTTATCGCACTGACATCCCTGGACGATGAGGAAACCATCCAGGCTGGATTAGATGCAGGCTTTAACGAGTGGATGGTCAAACTGGATAAACACAAGATACTCAACAGCATAGCTAATTATTTATAGAACCGGCACAATCACCTATTCAGGAGCAATCAAGTGCCTCAGATAGCAACATTTCATATCGGAGACGAGGTCTTCGGGATAGACATCCTGCTGATGAAGGAGATCGGGAAAAAAAGCGCGATGACAAAGGTTCCCAAATCTCCCGATTTTATTCTCGGCCTGATGAATCTCAGGGGACAGATTGTCACCATTGTCGACCCCGGGGTATTCCTGGATCAAAAACTGAAGATATCCCCGCCAGACCAGAGACTGATTATTCTGAAAAATGAAAAGGAGCTGGAGCCGCTGAGAAAGAAAAACCTCATTGGAGACAACCACATGAGCAAAGATACACTTGCCATTGTGGTTGATCATATCAGTGATGTACTTCACATTGAAATAGACGAGATTCTTCCGACGCCGCCAAATCTGTCACGGATGAAAAAAGAGTTTGTTTCTGGGATTCTTCAACAGGCAGACCAACTGATTATTCTCCTGGAAATCAGTAAACTGGCTGAGATCTGTATTCGCGACAATCGTACCGTAAAGGAGTAACCAAGCACGTCAAAACTGAAAAAATTGCACCCATGACAACCAACGAAGGTTACCGACTATTGATCATCGATGATGATATGGCCATTCGCTCCAGCATTCGTGCCTACATGGAGGACTACGGTTTTACCGTACTGGACGCAGAGGATGGTGAGGCAGGTCTGGCTTGTTACGAAAAAGAGAGTCTGGATGTCATTCTCGTTGACTTGCGGATGCCGAATGTCGATGGACTCGACGTCCTGGCGCATGTTTCTGAGGATAATCCGAATATACCGATTCTCGTTATTTCCGGTACAGGCAATATTCAGGATGCCATCGAAGCACTGAGATGCGGAGCATGGGACTTTATCACAAAACCGGTTACTGATCTGGCCATCCTCAAGCATGCCGTCGACAAATCGCTGGAGAGATCCGTGCTGCTGAAGGAAAATAGACGTTATAAACTGTATCTGGAAGAACAGGTCAAGCTGCGTACGGCTGATCTGGAGAAGAGAACAGAGGAACTGCAATTGGCCAAGGAAACAGCCGAATCCGCCTCTCTAGCAAAAAGTCAGTTTTTGACGACCATGAGCCACGAGCTTCGAACCCCCATGAATGGCATCCTGGGAATTGCTCAATTACTGCTCAGATCAGACCTCACAGCAGAACAGAACGATCAGCTAGAGGTACTTTTGATGTCAGGAAAAGCCCTCACGAAAATTTTGAACGAAATTCTCGACCTTTCAAAGATCGAAGCGGAAAAGATCGAAATTGCGAATCTTGATTTCAGCCTTTCAGAAACCATTGAATCTAATATCCACCTTTTTTCAGGTTCCGCCAGTTCAAAAGGATTGCCCCTGAAGTGGCAGCAACCTGACAATATACCGGACAAACTGATCGGCGACCCGAATCGACTGGGACAAATCATTTCCAACCTGCTGGCAAACGCCATAAAGTTTACGGAAAAGGGACAAATTTCCATTTCAAGCCGCTTGATTGAAGAGTCCGAAGAGTCTGCCACCATCCAAATTGATATTGCGGATACCGGAATTGGTATTTCTGAGGAAAAACTCCAGACCATTTTCCTCCCATTCAGCCAGGTCGATCATTCAGCAACACGAAAATTCGGCGGCACAGGCTTAGGCCTGACTATCGTTAAAAATATGGTTGAAATAATGGGCGGAAAGGTCGAGGTCAAAAGCGTTCCAGATCACGGCAGCACTTTTTCAGTCAGCCTCTCGTTCAAAAAACAGCTGAACATCACCTCCAACACCATGGGGAGATCAGCAGGCGCCTTTAACACCACATCCAATAATCTGACAGCCATGGCAACAAAAACGAAGACTTCTCCAGCGTTGGAAAAAAATGACAACCTGAACCAAATGCTGGTTGTAGAAGATGACAAGATAAACCAGATGGTAATTGAAAGTATGCTCAAAAAACTTGGGTATCGGGTTGATGTTGCATCAAATGGAAAAGAGGCGCTCGACTGTTTCCGGGATAATAAATATGATCTGGTGTTTATGGATTGCCTGATGCCCGAGATGGATGGATTTGAAGCAACAAGAGCCATCCGTCAGATGGAACAGAAGTCAGGCCGCGAGATCGAAACCCCCATTATCGCCTTCACAGCTAAAGCGATGAAAGGAGACAGGGAACAATGCCTATCCGCTGGAATGAACAACTACTTAACCAAACCTGTTACATTCGAGAAACTGACATCGCTGCTTAATAATCTTTAGCCGTCAGGTCTCCGCCGTTTCAGACTATCTGTCCGTTTACCATCAATTTTTCAAGCCCATCCTGGCGTGAATTGCTATGACAAACAGAATTATAGACTTTAGTACCAAACTACTTGATATCTCCCGCCAGAAAATGGAGCTTCTCTCCAGCACCATCGAGCACATTGACGATATTCAACATAATCCTATCTTCATGGAAGAGATCGAAGGACTTTATCTGGAACTGTTCAATGAGGAGTCCGAGCTGCTTGAAGAAAAAGAGATGACAATGCCATGCCCTGAATGCGGATTCGAGTGTGCCAGAATCGCATCATTCTGCATGGCCTGCGGCAGGAATTTGCATGAACAACCGTTCAAGGAGGATATGTAAACACGGCTAATTCACATTGCTTGATGGAATGAGATTATTCAGCTTTGAGTGATAGGAGCGACCAACCGGGATCGAGATCCGGTTATCCTTAGAACCGGCCAATATAATCTTGAATTCGTTGTTTTTCTGTCGGTTAACTGAGATAATTTTTTTGGGATTTACCAGATATGAGCGATGCACCCTAACCAGATTTTTCCCATTGAAGTAGTTATCCAGCGCCTGAATCGTCACCCGTAATCGGTCTTGATGATTCTTTGTGCCAGTTGAAATCACATAGCAGTATGGAGAGTCAGATTTAATATAAGCCACATCGTTGATCTTCCGCTGAATCTTGTAAAATATCTCCAGTTGCTTCCCGTCAAATATGTCGTCAAGTAACCTGCCCCGGTCCTCGTGCCGCATTTTTAAAAACACCTTGATCTTCGCCAGGAGCACATCTACCTCAAACGGCTTCGTGATATAGTCATCACCACCAACCTTATACCCCTTCAGTTTTTCATTTAGGTTGATCTTCGCCGAAAGAAAAATAATTTTGATATCAGGTATTTCAGGATTTTCGCGAATTCTCCTGCAGATTTCGTAACCATCCATCCCCTTTAACATGATATCCAGCAACACAATATCCGGCTGAAAATCAACAATGCTCTCCAACGCTTTTTCCCCGGACGAAAAAGCGCTTAAATCATAATCCCTGTCAAGCACTTCCGTCAGGAATTTCAAGATAGTCGGGTCGTCGTCTACAATTAGAATTTTCTGTTTTTTCGGCATCTATGTCTTACGTCCTTTTTGGGCGTTCACATCAGTTTCCCTATTAATTACATAGTTTTGCTCAGTTTGTAAAGCATGACAATCCCACTATTTCGGTTGAGATTGCGTTATCAAATTGACAGGTTCGACTCAGTTTGGGTCTAATGGTCCGGACTGGTCAAGCCTGTCAGCTTTTTATAAACAGACACTACTTCTTGATATGAAACTTCTGATTGCCATCGCGATAATGGCTGTTGTGTCGGTTGCCGGATCAAAGATCACGTTCCTGGGCCGCAGACTGCCGCTGGGGTTCAGAAATATCCTGTTTACCGGATCTGAATATATATTTATCGGTATTCTACTGGGTGGTATGGGATTAAACATCCTGGATGGTCCAACCCTGGAAATGCTGCAACCCTTTTTAATATTTGGATTGAGCTGGATTGGATTTCTTTATGGGGTGCAGTTTGAAGTTCGGTTTATGAGACATCTTCCTCGCTACTATTTCTCCATAACAGCCCTGCAGGGGACCATAACATTCATCGTTATTACCGGCCTCTTCTATATGGTACTTAATGGGACTGCAGAGTTGATAGGTTCCTCCCGGCTGATGCTCTCCTTGATATTGGGAGCTACAGGAGCCTGCACCGCCCAATCCGCTATAGCCATCGTCAATCGTAACTACCGTATTCAAAACCGTTCACTTGTAGAGCTATTGCGATATATTTCGAGTGTCGACGGATTGTTTGCGTTGGGTTTTCTGGTGGTGTCCCTTAGTATGGCTGCAGGATTCAGAGGAGCAAGTTTTTCTGTGCAGTCCTTCCTATTGAATGCCGGCCTCTCGCTGATCATTGGCATCGTTCCGGCGATCATCTTAATTTTGTTGAGCCGCGTACGATTTACGCAGCAGGAATTCCTGGTATTTATTGTTGGAGCTATTATGTTCAACGGTGGGCTGGCCATTCACATGGATCAATCCCCCCTGGTTTCAGGACTGGTTTGTGGAATCATCGTTGCAAATCTTTGTCGTCACCGATTGAGAGCCATGGAAATCGTCATGCACGCAGAAAAATCTATCTATATTATCCTGCTGCTTTTTCTGGGCGCCAACTGGCAACCGACAATAGGCCCAGGTCTCCTGCTGGCAGCTGTTTATCCGCTGTTCCGAATAACAGGGAAAACAGCCGGGATGTGGCTGGCCATCAAGAGGTTTAAACCCCGGTTTCCCGCACCATCAAGCCTCGGGCTTGGTCTGATTTCAGAAGGTGGTCTGGCCGTTGCCATTGTACTGGACTTTTGCATGCTCTACCCGTTATATGCCAAACCACTAATAACAATTATCATTGTCTCAATTTTCATCAATGAATTGTTGAGCCCCCGATTGATTCTGGCCCAGTTTCAGGGTGCAGAAAAGCTATAAACCGGAAAACAGACACTCATCCATGCGACACCGTCTTATTGTATTACTGATCTTATTGGGAAGCATGACCCTTGTTTCCTGGAGCGGGCTGTTTCCATCGGTAGGAAAGGGCTCTCCTGCTTTAATCCTAGGCTTCCTGCTGCTGACCGCTTACTGTATCGCTTTTTTCCTTGAGAAAATCAGGCTCCCACAAATCACTGGATTTATCATAGGTGGTCTGGTCCTGGGCCCCTATGTCCTGAACTTTTTCAGCACTGAGTCTGTATCTGAGCTGAATTTCCTGAATACCCTGGCCCTGGCCTTTATCGCTTTTTCAGCAGGAGGTGAACTAAAGCTGACGCGTTTTCGGCACCAACTGAAAAATATTCTCTTTTTACTGTCAGGTGTGACCATTGTCGTATTTACAGGTGTAACAGCCACTGTTTTTCTGTTGTCGACCTGGATCCCTTTCATGTCAGGGTACCCTTCCATGGTACGGGTCGCCATCGCATCACTCTTCGGAGTCATAGCCGTCGCCCGGTCACCCTCTTCAGCCATTGCCATCATCAGTGAAACCAAATCAAAGGGTAATTACACCGATACTGTTCTGAGCGTGACAATCGTGATGGACGTTTTGATCATCATCCTCTTTGGTGTTGTCATCTCCTTCTGCCAAGTGGCCATCACCTCTCAAAGTGCTCTGAATCTTTCTTTTTTGGCAGGGCTGATGATTGAAATCGTTATCTCTTTCGTCATCGGTTTCTTTCTGGGCAAGGCCTCTGTGTTTTTGATTGAAAACATTAAGGTTGCCTTTCCCATTGTACTCACCTGTATCGGTTTCCTGGTCATTAAATTCAGCCACCTGATGGGAGGCTATCTTCATGAATCACATAATATTGCCCTGAACCTGGAACCCCTTCTGATCTGTATGGCAGCAGGTTTCACCGTCCAGAATTTTTCAAAGCACGGGGATACCTTTCTGTTGAAGATGGACCGAATCTCCGCACCGATCTACATTGCATTTTTTGCATTGACCGGGGCATCAATCAACCTGGATGTGCTGCGCACAGGATGGTTTCTGGGCGTCGTTGTTGTGGTGGCTCGAATTGTCATGTTGATGGTGGGCTCCTATACCAGTGGTCGGCTTTCCGGAGATCGACCGCTGATCTATAAACATACCTGGCTTGGTTTTATTACGCAGGCCGGGGTGTCGCTGGGCCTATTGAGCGAAGTGGTCAGGCGGTTCCCTGAAATCGGCATCCCCATTCAGACCATATTGATAACCGCCATTACCCTGAACCAGCTGATTGGCCCGATAGCCTTTAAATTTGCACTGGAAAAAACTGGTGAAAGCCAGGCCGCCAGACAATGATGTAAGAATGGGACTTTCCTTTCAGTCTGGAAATCGGTAAACATAGAACTATGGAACCGATTTCCTGAGTGACACCCAAAAACCAATCAGACATATTGTGGCGAATCCGCTCCGGCGTGCCACCCATTACCCGATGGAGCACCATGCTGATCACAGATTATCTTAACCGTGACTGTATCATCCTAGATCTGGAAGCCGAATCAAAAGAGGTCCTTATTGCCAGGCTTGCGGATATACAGTTCAAAAAGCATCCGGAAATCAACCGGGACGAAGCAATGGCCGGACTTCTGGAACGGGAGAGTATCCTATCAACAGCAATTGGCAACGGCGTAGCCATTCCCCATGCACGGCTGGTAAGCAGTCGCGATATCACAGTCGCAGTCGGCTTGATACGCGGAGAAACAGACTTCGACGCCATTGATAACCAACCGGTTCGCATGATTTTCCTGGTCTTCTTCCCCAAAGATAATGTCAACCTCCAACTCCGGTTTCTTGCGCGCATTTCCAGACTGTTGAAACAGGCATCCTTCAATGAGGAACTGCTCTCATGTCAATCCCCCCAAGAAGTCATTGACACCTTTACACAATTTGAAGCACAACATTTCCATTAAAGCGAGGGCGTTCAATGAAGCTGGCACTCATTTTTCTGAATAAAATTGAATACCTCGAAGACCTGCTGAGCGCTTTTCTGGAAGTGGGCATCTCAGGGGCCACCATCGTTGACTCGGTGGGAATGGGCCATATTATTTCTCAGCACATTCCCATCTTTGCCGGTCTGAGAGATACCTTCGCCGGCAGTAGCCCCATTCAAAAAATCATCCTGGTCGTTGTCGAAGAAGAGATGGTCAGCCGAATCAATGAAATCCTGGCCGATATCTGCATCGATATTGACGAGAGCAGGGCCTATTTCATGATCAGCCTGCCAATTGAAGATCTGTTCGGATTCAACAAAGGAAAGTCGTAGAAGAACTCCGGAGATAAGTCGTCATGCGGCCCTTTCAGACCGCACTGACAACTACAGATAGAACCAGAAGAAGCCGTTATTTCCCACCAAATGAAGCATCTGAAATGTCAACAGCAGCGCCATTCAGGCGATTGATCGCATTGATTTTCCCAAGCGCCACCGGTAGAACCGTATTAAAGAAGAACTCAGCTGTTTTTACCTGGCCTTCGTAAAAATCTATGTCCTTCTTCTTTGCACCTTTTTCAAGCGCTTTCGTTGCAACCATTGCCCGCCAGAGGAGCATCCACCCAAAAGACAGGTCTCCAGTCACTTCCAGCAAGGGGGTTGCCTGGGCAAAAACATTCATGGCCTTATCTGACATGCCCGCCTGTCCAAGAATGACCACCATATCCTGAAAAGCCGTAAGCACCTCTGTCAACAGCTCAGTGAATGCTTCCATTCCAGCCACACCTTTGGCTTCGGTGATCGTCTTCTGAATACGTGACAGGAAATCCATAAACGGTTTTCCACCATCCATACGCATTTTACGATTCAGCAGATCCAAGGCCTGGATCCCGTTTGTCCCCTCATATATCATCAAGATACGGGAATCACGTAGCAACTGTTCAACCGGATACTCCTTGGTGTATCCATAACCACCATATATCTGCACGCCATGACTACAGACTTCCCACGCTTTGTCGGTAATATACCCCTTGATAATCGGCGTCAGAATCTCGATGATCTTTTGAGTTTGCTCGATCTCTTCCGCGTTTTCCGAAACGGCAATGGTATCAGAGCAGGTCCCGGAATAATATATCAGGCTGCGCATCCCTTCAATATAGGACTTCATTAACAAGAGCTGCCTTTTGACATCCGGATGATTGATAATGGGTACACCACCCGCTTCGGGAGCCTTGATATCAGCACCCTGAACTCTCTCCCTCGCATAATTCAAGGCATGAAGGTAGGAAGCGGTCGCCACACAGAAACCCTGCTGTCCCACCAGTTGTCGGGCTTCGTTCATCATTACAAACATGCCGCTCATTCCCTTGTTTTCAGTTCCCAGCAGTGTCCCGATACACTGGCCTTTGCTACCCAGTGTCAGGGAAGCAGTTGCATTCCCATGCAACCCCATTTTTTCTTCGATCCCGGTACATACCACATCATTGAATTCGCCAAGGCTTCCATCATCATTCACCCTGTATTTTGGAACCAGGAACAGCGATATCCCACGAGTGCCTTCCGGGGCACCCTCGATACGCGCCAGCACCGGATGAATAATATTGTCGGTCAAATCGTGTTCACCGCCGGAGATAAAGATCTTGTTCCCTGTGATACTATACGTCCCATCGTCATTCTTTGTTGCCGATGTTGTCAGTGCCCCGACATCAGAACCGGCTTCCGGCTCTGTCAACAGCATCGTTCCTGCCCATTCAGCCGACATCATTTTTTTCAGAAACAACCGCTTCTGCTCCTCGGTTCCAAAATGTTCAACCAACTTGGCCGCTCCATGCGTCAAGCCATTGTACAACATAAAAGAGACGTTCCCTCCAATGAAGAATTCATTAGCAACCAGTGACAGCGTATGCGGCATTCCACCACCGCCGCATTCGTCTGGATCATCGGACATGGCCAGCCATTCACCTTCTTTATACAGCTCGTACACCTTGTGAAATGATTTAGGGACTTTGACCACACCGTTGTCAAAAACACAGCCCGAATCACCTTCTTCCTGTGTTGGCAGCATCTCCTTTATTGCCAGTTGTCGGGCTTCGGAGATAATCATGTTGATCATTTTCTTATTAAAATCGGCAAACTTCTCATGTTCACACAGTTTTTCGAACTCCATCTGTTCAAAAAGGGCAAATTCAACATCTCTTTGATCTGCTATTTGTTGCGCCATATGATACTACCTCATTTTAATTTTCTATTGTCGACATCCGATCCCTCGGAACCTGAAAAAAAGTCTCTAAATATTCTCTGTCGGGAAGATATCACGCTGACGGATATTGACCGGGAACAGTTCCCCGGGTACCTGTAAATGGGTTCTCCAAAACCTGGTGATTTCAGGGGTGCCAAGAAGATAATCCTGCAGGTGACGATCTAACCGGCTTGCCATACATGATCGACAGAGATGGGAAAAAAGTCAAGGTTGCTCTTTATTGGGTCATGTCGCCGAACAAAAAAAAGGCCGATTATACCCCTTCTTTCAGATCGGAAATTGGACATGTCGACAAACACTTTTTTATGCTGGGGATTTTGAGGCTTGAAACTGGGGAAGGATCAAACTGAACGTGGCGCCTCCTGATGGATTATTTTCAGCACTGATGATCCCTTGGTGATGTTTGACAATCTCGCTACAGATAGCCAATCCGAGACCGGTTCCGCCGGCTCCGGTTTTGGTACGACTACTCTGGTTGAATTTTTCAAAAATCGTGTCCAATTCATCTTCAGGCACACCAACGCCCTGATCAATAACAGAGAGCTTCAAACCGGGAACGCTTTGGCCCGCCACTGTCAGATCCGCTTTTTCGATACGGACCTCAACACTCTTCCCTTCAGGCGTGAATTGAATACTGTTAGATAGAAGGTTTCGGATTACCTGCTCAATCCGAATATTATCACAGATCACTGTCGAAGGTCCCTCGGGCATCTCAAACAACAGGCCAATCGAATGGTCTTCAAACTGCCGCCCCATATCGGTCACTGTATTGTTCAGGATCCAGGCTATGTCATACTTATCCATCTGATAGGGCATCTTTCCTGAAGTCAAGAGGGAAAGGTCCATCAGGTCATTCAACAAAGACATCAAGCGATGCCCGCTATCAGTGATCTTGCTGAAAAAATCAAACAATTTATCCGTTGGTGCCGATTCAACCTTCGACATACCAAACTTGGCAAAACTCAGAATCTGGTGCATGGGTGTTCTTAACTCATGAGACATATTGGTCAGAAACTCACTTTTAGCCTTGTTTGCCTCTTCAGCCACCTCCTTAGCTTTTACTAAATCTTCCGTTTGTGCCTCTACCATCTTTTCAAGATCGTTCTGATGTAACTTCAGCGCTGCCTCACTCTCCTGCAGTTTCTCTTCAATAGCCTTTCGACTGAGCGATAGGTCAATGGCTACCTTCAATTCAATCTTCTTGATCGGTTTAAAGAGATAACCATAAGGGGACAACCCGGTAGCTCGGCTGATGGTCTCTTCATCAGTATGGGATGTCAGAAAAATAATGGGAAGTTCATGTGCCTTCTTGATTTTCTCTGCTGTTTGAATCCCGTCATACCGACCCGGCATGGAGATATCCATCAAAATAATGTCTGGATCAATGGTCTTCACCAGTTCAATAGCCTCTTCACCGTTGCGGGCTTCACCCACAACCTCACACTGCAGGTTCTTCAAATAGTTTTTGATGAGTGACAGGATGATGTCATCATCTTCAACAATCATCACTTTTGGCATAAGAGACCTTTATCAGAAGTACTTGCCTATCATAGCAAAGACAACTCAATACGCTGAATATTCGATCAGAACTTCAGCCGGTTAAAAACCATTAAACCACGGTATGACTGCTAAACCGCTTTCAGGGTTTGAAGGGCTAAAATCTATGGTGCTTTTATGGATATAGAGCTTATCGCTTCGCTTGAAAATAAACTGAATATCATCAACTATTATTCCAGTGTCATCTTTATGCTGTTCATCCAGAACAACTCTCAATTTACTCCCCTTTCAGCCCATACCGCAAAAATCGATACGGAACAGCAGCCCCTCACTTTTTTTTGATATCAATTTCAACTCGCGCCTGGCTGATTCGGTCAGTGTAAGCTCTATCATATTCAAACAGATTCTTCAGTTAATCGTATACGGCCAAATCAATATAGGGTGTGAGAATCACCGATTGCGAACAGACAACCGAATCACGCCTTTCAGTAAGGCCACTATACCCAGTGCTTGATTGAATTTCCAATGAAAAAAAGGAGAGACACAGAATAGCGCAGAAATCAAAACAGATTCAGGACAAATCTGGAAAAAGCGGGAGACACTCCGGGAACCAAATCTACCCGGAGTGTAAAAACCTGACTACTTCTTTTTCTTCTTTCCTTTCTTCTTTGCTGCAACAGCTTCAGAAAGATTCTTCCCTGGTCTGAATTTTGGAACAACTTTGGCCGGAATGTTCATCTTCTTTCCGGTTTGAGGATTCCGGCCTGTACGAGCGGCTCTCTTCGCCGTCGTGAAGGTACCAAAACCAATCAGCGTCACATTTTTCCCTTTGGCCAAAGACTCCTTGATGTGCTGCATCGTGGCATTGACTGCCTTTTCTGTCTTAGCTTTCGTTAAATCTGCATCTTTAGCGACAAGAGCGATCAATTCAGCTTTTGTTAAATTTTTGCTCATTTTATCTCCAGTAGGTAATGTCAAAGGATTTTGACGTTACGTTATTGGTTTGAAGCTAGTGAAGAAAGGTTGATATGACATTTATACAGTCAAAATTGAAAAGTCAAACATTTTTTCAGGATTCTATAAGAAATATACTCAATAAATCAGATTGTTATCAGAATTAGTTTAGAGACTCACCCCATAAACCCTTATGAACAAAGGGTGTATAAGGCATATACACCTGTATATTCTTGTTTGCCGGACTTCCAGAGATACTTACTCAAACAGATCGTAACTGACAAAAAAACTGTAATAATCCGGTATTACACTGCTGTATCGAAAATTAATCGTTTCCTGAAATTTTTCTTTTTTTGACATGAAAAATGCATATGGGTATAGTGAGATTAATTTACTGTTTTATTTGGTTTTTTCCTTGTAGATATCGACGAAATTGTCAGTTTTTTCGACAAATCAGGAATGAAAAGAGATGGGAAAATTCAAAAAACAGCTGAATTCCCGATTATAATCGCTCCTTCAAGCGTTTAACACGCTTTTTCAGGGGTGTTATTAAATCCATGACGATTTGGTGGGAAGCTGAAAAGAGCTTGTTTTTGAAATTATGGACCACTTTTCCTCTTGAACCTTTGTGAATGCTTCATCCCGACCTATAAGATGGACCTATGATCCGTTGTTCAAGTCAGGATGAAAATGCTTGCCGAGATGGGTGTCCGGCCGATATAAAAAAGGGGTATAGACCACCAAAAACGAAATGCGCTGTCAAACACCAAGCCGCGAGAAAAAAATGAAAAAGGTGATACTGGTATTCAGCCTCTGCTTTTTTATGGGAAATATTCTGCTTGCTGCATCTAAAGATCCGGTAGCTGTGATGTTTCAGGTTAACGGGAAAGTCGAGTACACGAAGAATGGACGTAAATGGAAAAAAGTCAGGCACAGCAAGTTTCTGTTTGCCGGGTACCAGATTCGGACCGGTGACAGCAGTACAGCCAAGATTACCATCCAGAAGAGCGGCAAGAACCTGAAGCTTGAGCCCTCTTCTCACTTTGATGTGACAAAGAATGGGTTACAGACCAGAAAAGGAAAACTGTCGGTTCGTGAATCCTCGGGCAAACTGGCAACAGGGATCATGAAACGATTCACAAAATCCCAGACATACACTACCGTCAGACGCAGCCTGGAAAACCAGGACAGGGCCGTCATCGATACTGCTAGAAGGATTAAAGTTTCAAGCGGCTACCCCTACCTGGTTTGGGAGAATCCCGGGAAACAGTATAACTTTGAACTGAAAATCGGTGAACGGACACAGCAGGTTCCAGCGACTTCAGATATGACGGTAAGAGTTCGAATCAACCCCTTTGACGGAACCCAGCCGCTTCATATCAACGCCCTGGAAAACGGCCAGGTCATCGCGTCGCTGCAACCGTATCGGAGCAAGGGTCAAATTAAGGACCACACCCTGACCTGGATTGACAGTGCCGATAAGCGCACAATACAAGCTGAAATTGAAGACATCAAGCGTGTCTATGGAGAAAACGATTTCATGCTCGGTAGCCTGTTTGAAAGACAGCAAATGTGGGTGGCTGCCATGGACAGCTACCAGGCATACCTGGACAGTAACCCCGATGAGATTGAGATGACACCTTACCTTTTCCGGGTCTATAAAAAACTGAAACTGGAAAAGAAATACAAGCAGGCACTGCTTGAGTGGCAGCAGGCAATGAAAGAGTAAAGCGGTACAGCAACATCCCCAACCGGCAGAGATTGATTCTCCCTGCCGGTTGGTACGGGCAGCTGAGTACAGGCCCTGTCTCCCCGTTGAATCTCTCGCTCTGCTTGACTCCTGACCGATTCTGCCACCCCTCTTTCCCACTACTGCCACATAAAATTAGCGCAAAACAAACAAGTTGTTTGTTTTGATTGTCCTTTATCCATATTGGAAATAAATGAACCGTAGCATAAGAATGAGTTGAAAAACCTGATTATTACAGTATAATTGAGCCAGAAAAACAGAGTTTTATCTGTACAGAGAGGCTGATATAGCAGTTGAAGGTCCTATTTCAGTCAACAAGACAGCGTTTCCGAACCTGTGAAGCGTTGATTCGTCGATCAATCCAAATTGATCTTTGACGGGAAACGACACCAGCGAGGTGGAATGAGCTATTTTGACTATACCGATCTCAAGGGTTTTGTCCACGACGAGGAGTTGGTCAAACTCCTCTGTTATGATAAACCGTTTGAAGAATTGCTTGAGCTTTTTACCAAAGATGATTTTCTTCAGGTCGACGAAAAAATGAGCATCCCGTTTTTCGCCGAGATCAGGGACTATCGTGGCGCAGTCGAGGTAGATGACCCTGAGAGTAAATGGCTTGTAAAGGTGATTCGAGGGAATGATCAGATCATGACCGAAATGGCAATGATCGTCTACTTCATCGATTTTTTCACTCAAACCCTGTCTGTTCCTGTTGTTCTGACCCAGATCAATGGCATCCTTTACCGGGCTACCAAAATGATCATGAAAACAGAACAGCTCTCGGGGGCGAACTACACTGTCTATCCCGAACTACAGGAGCAGCTGCTGTTGGACATGATTAATCGCTGGATTGCCTGTGATGAAGACCGAAATCCCAATAACTATCTGATACGATATAATTCCAAGAACCAGAACCTTATTCTGGCTATCGATTTCGGGAACAGCGACCTTCTGGCTGAAGAGATTAAAATCAAGGGACTGGCAAAGCAGTTCGGCTGGAAGCGAACCGAAAAAACACAGTATCTGACCCCGCTGAAAAGCGAACATTTCATGACCTACAGCATGGATTTCTTCGACCAGCGATTTCGATATTTCCAGCAACTAACCGGAGACCAGCTGCTGGGCCTGGGTCAGAAAGTACTGCGGTTCCAGGAGCAGAAGGATCAGTACTCGCAACAGATTGCCAAAAACGTCATGAGGCGAGTCGGCTATGTGCACAAATATTTCAGCGCCAAAATACCAGCCGTAAGGGAAGAGCTCGCTAGCCACAGCACCATGGGACAAACACTTCAAAATATGTAAAATGACCTGCAAGCATCTGTCGCCCGGAAATTCCGGCCGAACGAACACTTTCAACAACTCAACACTACATGGGTCCGGATCCTGATTGCCTTGGCAGAATCTTTAACCTGCCTGAACTTTAAGGATAAGACTCAATCGAAAGGAGATAACCTGATGAGACTGTTAACCCGCGATGACTTCGATGGCCTTGCTTGTGCGGCACTTCTGGCTGAAAAAGGGGTTATCGATGAGTACTTTTTCGTTCATCCCAGGGAAATTCAAGAAGGGAATGTAGCAGTAACCGAGGAAGACGTACTGGCAAACGTTCCCTACGTTCCCGGTTGTGGTCTTTGGTTTGCTCACCATTCCGATAAGGAGCAACCCGATGTCAAAAAAATGGATTTTAAAGGAGATTGTCGTCCCTCCACCAGTTCAGCCCAGGTGATCTGGGATCACTATGGGGGTATCGAGACATTCGGAGAACATTTCCTGCCCTTGCTGGAAGCTGTCAATACAGTTGCTACCGCCGACCTGACCCTTGATGAGATTCTGCTGGCCGAGGAATGGATCATCCTGGCATTCATCATCGATCCCCGTACGGGTCTAACGCAGCTGGATGATTACAGCATTTCAAATAAGCAGTTCTACCTGGACATGATTGGCTACTGCCGAAACAAAACCATTGAGGAAATCCTTCAAATTCCCGATGTGCAGGAGCGGGTTGATCGATATAACGAACAACAAATCCTGTTCAAGGACATGCTGCGACGATGCAGCGAAGACCATCGCAACGTGGTTGTTACCAACCTGCTTGATGAAGAAACCGTCTATTGCGGCAACCGGTTCGTGATCTACGCCAGCCACCCGGACCAGAATATCGATATCCGGCTGGAATGGGATAAGAACAGGGAGAATGTCGCCTTCTCATGCGGACACAGTATCCGTAACCGTACCAGCAAAACCAACGTTGGAGAAATGATGCGTAAATACGGTGGGGGTGGACATGAAAAGGCCGGTTCTTGCCGTGTTCCAAAAGATAAATGGCAACAGGTACTTGAAGAGATCATCGAACAGATAAAAAAAGACGGCTAGACCATCAACAGAAAGCACCCCGTACCGCATCAGTCGGTTTCCGGGGCTTTTCTCACCTGTCATCAACATCTACCAACCTCTCTTTGCCCCTACCGCTCAACAAGCACCAACCGGTTTGCAACTCAGAAAACCGCGTCAAACAGTCAAGGGAGATGTTAAAGAGATCAACCGGTCTACACCCCCCCCGACACAACCTTTCCAGCAACAATGGTAGCCTGTATTTTCAGGTCTTTTATCTCTTCGGGATGAACCGCAAACGGACTACGATCCAAAACGACAAAATCAGCCAGTTTGCCTGGTTCTATTGATCCCTTGATCTTCTCTTCAAAAGCCTGAAAAGCTGCATAACTGGTCACGGAACGGACCGCTTCGACCACAGGTACCTTCTGGTGCTCTCCAAGCACATCACCTGCTGCCGTCAGGCGGGTGACCGCTTCATATATGGTTAACAGGGGGCGGATCGGCGTAACAAAGGCATCGTTATGACCGGTAAACGGGATTCCCCTGCGCCACGCAGACCTTGCAGGATTCGCTCGCTCAGCCCCATCCGGAATACGTCCAGAAAGCCATCCAGGCAAGCCCCCTCCTGGGCGCTGGTACATCCTGCAGCCAGATACTCTTCGGACCCGTTTTTCATACTCTCCGGTAACTGTTCCAAAGCAAACAACTTGTCCTTATCAACAACTATCCACATGGCATTCTCTTCAAACACACCACTCGGGTGCCCATCCGCTTCCCTTTCAATAACCCCACCCACAGGATTCACTGTTGCAGACGTCAGTTTTGCCTGTTTGATGGCCATTGTATTGGTTGCGCAAAGATGGCCGCTCATATGGAGTACCACAATCGGGTGACGGGTGCTGACCTTGTCCAGCATGTGTCGATCTGGCAGCACCGGCTGATCAAGCAATAACTCGTTAAAACCGAAGCCGATCACAGACTCACCCTCCGGAGTGAGCTCAACCCGACGTTTTAAAGCCCCCAGTACATCCTCAAGCGAGGTCAACTCCCCAATGGGAGGGCTGTTCAAATCAACCAGGCAGGTCCGAAACAACCCGTTGATCAAAAAGTGACCGTGGGCGTCGATAAAGCCGGGTAGAAGAGCTGCTCCTGCCAGATCAACCTTGTCCGTATCAGGCCCCACCCATCCGTCGAGCTGTTCTTTACTCCCCACAGCTTCAATCCGGTCTCCTCTGACAGCAACCGCTTCTGAAATGGACAAAACCCCATCCATGGTAACTACCTGTCCATTATAAAACAGTGTTTCGGCAAAATCCATTAAAGCCTCCTTTCATATACTCACCAACATTAGTCGGCATCGTTTAGCTATTCTTTCAGCTGTTTGTATCTATCAAGCAACAATTGACTATCGATTTTTTCGAGATCTCCGTCAAGGCAGGAAACCCCTCCCTGTACCCTGGTAGCTGAGTATGTCCCAACTTGGTTGAAACCATTGACAGACTTCAGACTCGAGGGAATAATATCAGCATCCAAACATATATTACGTCTATATATCTTTTCCACTTCAACCTTTGTTGGAACCGGCAGGGTCACAGCCCGGACCACGGCTGAAAGTGTGCAATACTAGTTGATCCGGACGGAATATCAGCTGGCATTCTTAAGCAAACACTCCCTTTTCAGGAGACAAAATGGGAACCACACAAAGCGGCAAAACATCGCTTGACAGCCATTGGATGCCGTTCACCGCCAACTATGATTTCAAGCAGGCACCACGCATGGTTGTCAAGGGCGAAGGGATGCACCTCTGGGACGAATCCGGCCACCAGTTGCTCGATTGTTCGTCAGGTCTTTTCTGTGTGGCACTGGGCCACTGCCGAAAAGAGATTACGGCCGCAGTCAGTGAGCAGTTGAGCACACTGGACTTTACCTCACCATTTCAACTGGCCCAGCCCAAATCATTTGAGCTGGCATCGAGACTGGCGGAATTGCTGCCAGGTGATATTGGCCACGTTTTCTTTTCCAATTCAGGTTCCGAGTCCATCGATACTGCGATGAAGTTAATCATTGCCTACCATCAGGCTAACGGGGAGCCTCGCCGAATCCGAATTATTGCCCGGGAAAGATCTTACG
>JAOZRE010000270.1 GCA_029940215.1 bacterium
CCGTCCCCCCCTCAAGGGGGGATTTTGTTGCACCAGGCAGAGCCGAATGTCTCTGCCCCCGCCCAAAGGACGGGGTTTTAAAACAGAAATAAAATCAAGAGTTGTAAAATACAGTATACGTAAATTGAACCACATCTTCAAGTCTTGTGAAGATGGAGAAGTATAGCACAGATAGATGGATCGAACCCGAGTAAGCAAGTGAGTCTTGCACTTTGAAAAAACAAGTTACCCAAACGGGCTCGACGGCAATTTACTATTCATTTTTCGGACCATTTTCACAAAATTTTGCTATTTTGCACTCCCGGCCTGAAACGTTGAACGAGCATCCGCTGTTGTTTTCCTGTCTTCCTCGTGTTATACAGGGATGACGTTCTCATATATAAATCATAACCATCATTTCCTACTCAACCGCTTTGTATGCCGGAGGAGATGTGACTGAAATCAATCGCTCAGATTTGTTTATTATATTCAAAGCTGCAGCCCAGATGTGCAGCGTTGATTCAAATGTCGATGAACAGGAAAAACTGTTTCTCAAAAAACTGGCCCATACCGCCAACCTGTCATCTGAAGAAATAAGAGAGATCCGTTCTTCGCCTAAAGAGAATGTTGATATCCTTGCAGATAAACTATCATCGCAAACAGCAAAAAAAGTATTCCTGCTGACGCTGGCAACCATGGCAAAAGCTGATGAGGAACTCAGCCGGGAGGAGTTGGAAATGCTGGACGCAATGACTCTCAAACTGAATATCGGGCGCGTCAAAACAAAAAAAATGAGCTACAAGGCATGTGAAAACATGGTCCTGAAACTGTTGATTCAAACAAATACTGACAACTCCTCTGCTGTGGAAAACAGTTCCGGGGAAATATTTTCCGATCTAGATCTGCTTTAAACGGCTGGAAATAAATATTACGAAAGAAATATGATTTACTTTTTCAAAGGGAAACCATGAAAAAAAAGATTTTAATTGTGACCTCCATGTTGCTTCTCATTGGCTCGATTTCCGAACTGCCTGCTTCAACAAGGGATGAAATAAATTACCTGTTACACTTTGGTCAAAAAGTGTTGGTTGAAGGAACTCGCAGAGGTGAGAGAAAATGGGATTTCGCTTGTCGTATTAAGCGTAAAACTAACTATGTTGCCATTGTGCAAAGTGATACGGCAAATTATCGTGTAGTGCCCGTACCCGGTGGCCAACGAGTCGAAAAAATATGCCCCCCGGACGTATTTAAAAATGCCATTCGCTGGTATAACGACCTTCAAAAAGGCAGATATTAGATACTTACGCCAAACCTCTTTGAAAATTAACACTTCCATTCATATTGCCAGTCAGAATGTCAAAGAAAATTTGATTTTCTTTTTGGTTAAAATCTGAAAGTATGTGGGATTGACGGTTTGATTCCGGACTTTGTCAGGAAGCCTGATCGAACTCAAGCCATTTTTGCACCTTTTCCGAGATGTATTTATTTGCATCAGCAAGGCGTACATAGCAATGCCTGTCAGCGGATTGCGAGATTAAGGATATATAGTAGGGAGTATTAAAGTGGATTTCAATCCATGTATGAAACACAAAATCGTTAGAAAAACGGTTCGTGATTTCTCTGAAACAGAACTCGGCCCCATTGCCCATGACGTTGATCGCGAGGCCCGCTTTCCCTGGGAAGTCATCGACAAGATGCGCGGGCTTAATTACTTCGGGTTGCAGATACCCCGGAAATATGGCGGAGCAGAAATTGACAGTATCAGCTACGCGATCACCATCGAAGAACTGTCGCGTGTTTGTGCTGCAATCGGTCTCTGTATAACTGTCCATAACAGCGTAGGGGCCGCTCCTATTGTGACATTTGGTTCCGACAAACAGAAAGAACGCTTTCTGCCACCCTTGGCATGCGGAGAACGGATCGGTGCATTCTGCCTTACGGAAGCCAATGCTGGATCCGATGCCAGTGGCGTTGAGACCAATGCGGTTAAGGTCGAAGACGGGTATCTGATCAATGGAACAAAAATATTTGTGACCAACGGTGGAGTCTGTGGGTATGCGTTGATTTTTGCTACCATTGAAGACCCATCAGGTCGCCCCTCAACCAAGGTATTTATTGTCGAAAAGGGGATGCCCGGATTCTCTGTGGGTGAAATAGAGGATTTATGTGGAATGCGTGCCAATCCCGTCTCATCGCTCTTTCTAGAGGACTGCAAGGTCCCGTTTGACAACTGTCTTGGGCAGTCCGTCAGTGGGGTTAAAGTTGCATTAACAGCATTGGATGCCGGGCGAATTGGTATCGCAGCGCAGGCCCTTGGAATTGCCCAGGGTGCATTTGAGGCAGCTGTCAGATATTCAAAGGAGCGCCAGCAGTTTCGGAAACCCATCTCCTCATTTCAGACGATTCAAAACTATTTGGCAGATATGGCAACCGAAATTGACGCAAGTCGATTGCTGCTTTATAGAGCCTGCGCGCTTAAGGATGATAACAAACCCTTTGGCACTGAGGCTGCGATGGCCAAACTATACTGCAGCCGTGTAGCAACTCAAACGACCAACCTGGCCATGCAGATTCACGGTGGTTATGGATACAGCAAGGAGTATGATGTCGAACGCTATTTCCGTGACGCCAAGGTTACCGAAATATATGAAGGAACAAGCGAAGTACAGCGTCTGGTGATATCCCGCTCAGTACTTTCCCAATACACATAACAAAAATGTTAAAACTGATTTGCTGCATCAAACAGGTACCTATGGTATCAGAACTGCCATGGGATCCAAAAACCGGCACCCTGAAGCGTGCCCTGGTCGATGGTATGATAAATCCGGCCTGTCGTCATGCTCTCGAAGCGGCACTGATACTCAAAAACGAACACCCTACTGAAATTACGGTGATAACCATGGGACCACCCATTGCTGAGGAAGTTCTGCGTGAAGCGCTGGCAATGGGAGCAGATCGCGGTATTCTGATCAGTGATTCCAAAATCGCCGGAGCCGATACCCTCGCTACATCAAAGATTCTGGCCGACGCCATAAAGACAGCCTGTCCTGACTTCGATCTGGTTCTCTGCGGCTGTCACACCAGCGATAGTGAAACAGCCCAGGTTGGCCCCCAGATCACAGAAGAGTTAAATGTCCCAGGTATCGCTTATGTGGATCAACTTGAATTGAACAACCGGTCACTTCGTATTCAAAGACTGTCCGACGGTTTCACAGAGACCCTTGACATGCCCCTGCCCGGTCTAATCACTGTTACCACCCAGCAAAATGCACCCCGATATATCTCCCTGTCCGGACTTGAGGATGCCTTCAGTGAAGCCGACATCACCTGTTTAGACCTGAACGATATTGGGTTGAACAGCGGACTGACCGGATCAGACCGTTCCCCTACCAGAATACTCAGGGTTTATTCTCCTGTAACAGAAAAAGACAACACGGTAATGAGGGGCTCAGCTGGCAAGATTGTACAACAGCTGTTCGATCAATTTGATGATAAAATTGGTGGGGCCATTGGAAAGGATATAAAGGAACATCAATCATGACCATGAATGAGCAACTTACTGAAATCTGGGTTTTCGGAGACTACCGGAACTATTTTCAAAACCGCGTAACCCTTCAATTGCTTTCCCGCGGTGTCGAACTGGCGCAAAAAACCGGCGCAACGGTTTGCGCTGTTGTTTTCGGGCATGAAGTGGATGAATGGGTTGGAGAATACATAGCCCATGGTGCTGATAGGGTTCTGGTCATCGACCATCCAGAGCTGAAGCAATATAAGATGGAAACCTATGTCAACTTGATGGTCCAGCTGATTGAAGATCTCAACCCAGACATCATTCTGATTGGAGCAACCAACTTCGGTCGGGAATTCGCTCCACGGATTGCTAAACGCATGCAAACGGGACTAAGCGCTGACTGCGTAGGACTGGATATCAATGAAGACGGTATCATGGTTCAAACCGCTCCATCCTTTGGAGGAAACGTCCTGGCTGAGATCATCACCCCGGAATGTCGGCCGCAAATGGCAACCATTCGTCCCGGTACCTTTCAGGAAATTCCACATAATTACGAAAGAACTGGTGAGGTAGTCAAGCTTGAATTGCCGGATAATCTGCCAGAAGAGCGTGTAAAGCTGGTGCAGTCAGAACGGAGTACCCAACGGTTTCAACGCATTGAAGAAGCCAAGGTGGTTGTCTGCGGTGGTCGGGGAATGGGTAGCAAAAAGAAATTTCGAAAACTGGCTGAACTTGCGGCCCTGATGAATGCCGAAATAGGAGCAACCCGTCCAGTCATCTACGCGAACTGGATCGAGTCGGAGGCTCTGATTGGACAGGCTGGGAAAAATATCAAACCCAAGGTATTGTTCTCATTTGGCATCAGTGGCGCTATTCAGCATACTGCCGCCATTAAAAACGCCGAGTTTATCATTGCTGTCAATAAGAATCCCAAAGCACCCATGATGGCTATGGCTGACATCGCCATCGTTGCCGATGCAAACCAGGTCTGCACCGCAATGATCAAGGAGTTGAAACGCAGGATCAGGTGAAAGCCCCTTCTAAGAGCTGCCTCCACGCTGACTGATGCGATTGATAATCCAGTTCTGTACCTTTTTATCATTTTCAGCATCAACATGCTTCTTCAAATCGACCAGAGGGATCTCCGCACGAGCCATCCCTTTATGCCCCCCGGCTGAGCCGAACTGTTTAAAGCTCTTGCAGGCGATCTTCCCTGCATTTCGGCGCAGACCGTTACTCCTGAAGATAACATACAGCTTGTTCCCGCTGATACCCGAAACAACACTCCAGTTAACATCGCTGACACGCATAAAAAAATCAGCTACCATCACACATACGTCTGGACTGCTGACCTTTCCCAGATGCGAAAATATCCAGCCCTTAATAAACCGCTTATTCTCAATGGCATTTTTAAAATGCCGGAGATAACGCGGTCTCATTTCTGATTGCTCAAATTTTTTGACCATTTGAACATTTGCTTCCTTGAAAAGGTACTGAAATGCTCTCACATCCTCAATGATGGTGTGGCGTTCAAAACTGCTGGTATCTGTTTTTATCCCGTAATATAATGCTGTTGCCAGTTTTGTCGAAGGTTTGATTTTAGCGGTTTTGATGTACTCAGTTAGAATACTGGCGGTGGCACCGTAGTTCGGGCGAATATCAACATAGGGAGCCTCTACTTCAGAGAGCGGATGATGGTCAATAATCACGTTAGGCGTCAGACCGGCAAACGCTTCATGATGCGCAGGCTGAGAATCAACCATGACTATCCGGTCAAAATGATGAACTTCAACTTTGGATAAAGGCACTAGTTTAATATTGAGGCGACGAATCATCGCCTGGTTATCCTGGCGGTCGATTGCATTGACATGCGCGATAACAATACTAGCGGCTTTACGCCATAGCAATCTTTTGACAGCCATGGCGCTGCTAATTGCATCCGGATCTGCGTTTATCAGGATCAGGACATGATGTTCGCCTGAAAACTGCTGATAAAAGCTGTCCAACATTTGTTTTTTCTCTGATGCCATTATTCCCTGTTTTACTCGCCAACTATCCAGTTTGCAGTCAGTTTCCTGATATCTTCATCGATCTCTTTCTGGAGCATTTTTATCCTGAACCGCTCCTTTTGATAGGCAAGTTTCAACGTAAGGATATCATAGGTCATGCCCAGTTTTAATCCCGCCAAAAAATAGTTTTTAACCTCCTCGTCGATCTTTTTCTCATTGGCAAAAATCGAGGAAACCAAGATGTTCAACATGAAAATGATATGCTCAGGATCAGCTATTTTGAGCTTCTCAAGTTCTGGTGACTGTTTCTTCCTGATTAAGGTCGCAATTTCATCAAGGGTTTCGGTGGACTCATTGCCATGGAAAACGCGGCTGAGCTTGTTTAAAAACTCCAGCTCCATTTCGTCGACTATATTGTCTGACAACATGATCCTCACAACTGCCCGGATCAGCCATTTTCTTTCCTCCGGCAGCAGTTCTTTCATGTACCTTATTTTACTGTTTTTCATGTTTTCCTTTCTTAATCCGGTACCACCCGAAGTAACGCTCTTTGCCTTGATACAGGGGGTTACTCCGCTTTTCCTCTTTGTCTGATTGTTTGGTCATTATGGCAAACAATAAAAATCATCGTCAATCAAAATCACCTTCCTGATACTATCTGGGTTCCTTGATAACAGCAGAAAGGCAGGCATCACGTTCTGGGTTCTACTTCATAGGTTGACACAGTTTCGCAAGCTGGAGAAAACAATCTTCGCTGACTAAAACTTCATGGATATTTTTCACTTTTCTATCGAACGTTTCATTAATTCACTCAAGTAACACCACCGCTTGTACTTCTTCCCATATTAGCCTCAGACAGAATGCTTGCATGTTGAAATCTGATTGAAATATTTGTAATGAACGCTGATCGACGGAATTGAAAATAATTTCGGATAGGCTCGACATTTTTGACAACACTTCCTGACTACTTCTCCAGGCACAAATGCCATTTTAACTTAAGTTTTTTAAAGAAAGTTACTGTTTCGCCAGTTCCGTGTAACGTTGCCACACTTCTAGGCACATTTTACGCACTGTAATATTTGCACTTTTTTATATTGGATGATACATAAACGCAGACTCATTTCTTTTTTTTGGAGGGATAGTCAGATTTTTGTCACGAAATGTGCAGTTAGTGGATTTAGTCGTCAGCGCAAGGGAAGTTCCTTAGCC
>JAOZRE010000271.1 GCA_029940215.1 bacterium
CGCATATCAAAGAGAAAGCCAACACGTTTGCTCACGGCGAGTTTCCTCCAGCTTGAATATGCTTCATAGGCTGAATCTACAGCTCTTAGTGAAGTTTCATCCGATGACAGTGGTACCTCTCCTATTTGTTCCCCGGTAGAAGGGTTATACAGAGGCACGTACTCGACTCCTGATTCCTCAATCCACTCGCCATCAATAAAATTTTTGACCCTAATAAATTCTTGTTTACTCATGATAGTCATCTCCTTGTTATAATAGATTAACCTGATATCTTGACCTGTCAGGAAGCTGCAAAGGTGATAGATCTGTCACCTCTTTTCTGGTTCGACAATAAATACTGATTTTTATTGATTGATATACTAATATATAAGCTCTAATGTGTTTGTCAACAATTCTGATCATCATTTATGTTGAGCTCAACATAAGTGATGGCCATTCATACATTCGGGAAATACCCGGACAAGTTTCATCCTCATCTGCATGCTATTGTTACCGACGGGCTTTTCCGGGATACGGGGACTTTTTATGTAATGCGGCAAACAGATCTCAAACCGCTTGAAGACCTGTTTCGGGCAGAGGTTTTCAAATTCTTGAAGAAGGAGGGAAAGATCACAGACGAATTGATCCAGAAATTGATGGCCTGGCGCCACTCTGGTTTCAGTATTGATAACGGTGTCCGTATTAAAAGGAAAGATACAAAGGGCAGGGAAGCTATTGCCTAGTATATCATACGGAATGTTTTTAACATCAAGAAATGTCAAGTTTAACCGGTAGATCACTTTAAGTTGCGGTTATCCTTGTTTAAGCCTCTTTAGTTCACCCAATCCCCAGCTTTCTCATCTTTCCTCTGAGGGTATTGCGGTTCAGGCCTGACAGAGCGGCTGCACCCTGCGGGCCGCTGATACGTCCGTTGGCTTTGCGGATCGCCTTCAGGATATGCTGCCGTGCCCACCGGCGAGAACTTTTCCGATAGTTCGCTTCAGGTAGTGACAAAACAGTCATTTCTGGTTTTGTCGTCAAATTGATTTTCCATATACTTTACAAATTGCGGAATAAATCCTCAATATGTAAAGAAAGTCCTTGCAGAGGATATATTTTGCAGGGTGCACAAAATTTATGTGGGTATAATCAATCTGTCATTGAACTCATTCTCGATGGTGAGAAGCGAAGCTTGCAGCTTCGAACATGACCGTCTTCCGAGGGCGGCCGTTGACTTCGTCTGGCTCACATTACCAAGTTTTTAATCGAACCGGATTAAACTTTCAATAGCGTACAACGGTAAACTAATGATCTTTTCATGTTTGGAATAGCGGGTTTGGGAGATCTTTATTCCATGAAGCGAATTATATTTTTTTAGAAACATAAATAGGCTTTTCATCCGCCCAACGGTTCCGGATTTAACTTCTATTGGTATGACAGTAGAGCCTTTTTGAATAAGATAATCCACTTCAGCACTGCTATTTTTAGCGTCTCTAGCCCAATAATACAAAGATGGTTTGCTATATGGGTTTTGATACGCTATGAGTTCCTGTCCAACAAACTGTTCGGCAACCGAACCATTGAACAGTGCTGAAAAATCTTCCGATTTCGCAGTATCCGAATAAATTCCATTAATTGCGTGTAGTAATCCAACATCTAAAAATAGTGTTTTAAAGTGTCTCTCTCTTACTCCAGCTTCCAAAGGTATACCCGCACCACTTGATTGATTTATTTTCCTCACTACGCCTGCCATTTCCAAAAGTTCGAGCGCTTCTTTTAACTCTCTGGATTTTATTGTATTATCTACTTGAGAATACTTAAATTTGTTGCCAACCATTGTTGGCACAGCATTAAATACTCTATTGAGATACCGATGTTTGGTGTTCCTCGCGTATTTCCCAAAATCATCGAGAAATGTATCAATAATTGCTCTTTGGATTCGTTGACATGAAATAATGTCGTGATCTTTAGCATAGCGGTCAACCACCGCTGGCATTCCGCCTATCAAAAAATATTTCCTCAAATACTCATTCAATTTGACATGTATAGCGTCAGGTATTTTTTCTAATTTTTCATGTTTTTGCACGAGATTTCGAAGTTCAACTTCGCCAACTGTGTCCAAGAACTCGCCAAATGATAAAGGAAATAGATACATATATTGAACACGACCGACGGGCATTCTAAAGTTTTCTGATTTGAGTGTAAACTCTAGTAGTGAACCAGCCGCAATCACATGCAATGATTGTTTTTCTTCAAAAAAATACCTTAAAGCCATTAGCGCGGAGGCACATTCTTGAACCTCGTCTAAAAATAGCAACGTTTTTCCAGGTATTACTTTTTTCTGGGTAAAAAGGGTTATTCGTTCAATAATTTCGTCAGGATCGAGAGATCGAAATATCTCCTTATATTCAGGATTTTTTTCAAAGTTGAGTGTGATAAAAGAGTCAAACTCATTGGATCCGAATCTATTTACAATGTATGATTTTCCGACTTGACGAGCACCTCTTAAAACCAGTGGGTGACGTTGTGTTTCATTTTTCCACTCTGTCAATAACGGATATATATCTCTTTTCATAAATTATTTACTGTGTTTATCTGTCAATTTATGGCTAAAATACAATCTTTATCAACTTAATTTTTGGCCATATTCCAAGCTATAAGTACTATATTTTTGGCTAAAATCCAAGCATATAAAGTAATTATTTTGGCAAAAATCCAAGTTTATAACAATTTCTCACCAGTTTGTTCTTATTGCCCGGCTAAAGTCAGTCCAAACAGTAGAATGTCTCGATCGTGGATCTGGCCCGAAATGGACTACTGGAACCCTTGCTGTCGCGCATCGCAAAGGACTACCTGCACCAGAACGCCCTGGCGCACCAGAACGGGAAGAAGACCTTCGATTACCGCGGTGCGACCTTTGAATTAGGCAACACCACCACCTACCGGGTCTGGTGCCGGGAAGTGCTGCAAAATATAACTAATCTTCATGTCCAGTTTTGCTGAACCACTTCAGTCTTTGTAGTGATGGTAAGTTTTTACTTTCAAACTGCACTTCTGACTGATTTTCAAGATACTATGCTTGAACAGGACAGAGATCACCTTTGCCCGTTTCTAACAGACATTAGTCCCGATAACATGGATCAGAATGGTGCTGAATTTATACTTGACTGATCGTTCCAGAAAGCATTAGTCTGATAACCAGAAAGGCAACTAAATTGTTTAAAACATGCATCTGTGGGATCTGGAACACCAAATTTTTAACCGATCGCCTTACTGTTTCGGGGTGCCCATTCAGAAATCAGTTCAATCGCAGTCAGAGAGGTAAGCTATGGACAACAGTTCAGACAAAAATGAACAGGAGGGGAAATATAAACCCAGTCGCAGGGAGTTAATCAAGCTCGTATCTGCTGCCGGCGCCGGGGCGCTTGTGGGTGGTGCCAGTAATAGTGCCATGGCTGCTTCAAATGGAGGTGTCAGTTCACAGACCTTCTCTCTATTTGAAAAGAAATATGAAACGATTGATGACATGTACGACATTTCAAAAGATATTCGCCGATTTGATCAAAAGTATACGGCACTGATGAGGGGGATGTGGGATGAAGAGGTCAGGCCGTCAACGATAAGTTACGGGGCCAAGAAATCGGGGATGGTTCCCTTTGCCCAGGAGGGCACGCCGGGTTATTCAATGGTGGATTGGGCTCTTCACTGGGCAGCCATGGCTGGAACCAATACCTGCGCACCGCTGGCCAACCTTGGGGTCAGGGGCGCCGGAAACTACAATGACTGGAGCCGGCATGCAAATCCGACATTTAAGCGCCAGACATTTGAAGATAAGGCGGAAATCAGCAAAAAGGTCAAACGGGCTGCCAGGTTTCTGGGAGCCAGTCTGGCGGGTATTGCGCCCTATGACGAGCGCTGGACCTATCGTAAATGGTTTGACATCGATCCGTCGATGATGGACGTCAAATCAATGGAAATCCAACACGACAAAATGCGCGAGACGGAAGGGGTCTTTCCCTTTAAGCCCAAGTCGGTGATCGCTCTGGCTTTTGAAATGGACTATAATGCCTTGCAGGCTCCCGGGTTTATCAGCGGTGCTGCTCCTGCCCTGGCATATTCGGATATGCCGGAAGTTGCCTTTAAAGTGGCAGAATTTCTAAATCTGCTGGGTTACAAATCGATTCCAACCGGTAACGATACCGGAATGAGTGTTCCCATCGCTGTTCAGGCCGGGCTGGGGGAACTGAGTCGCATGGGGCTTCTGATCACAAAGAAGTACGGTCCCCGGGTTAGATTGGCGAAAGTGTACACAGATCTAGAATTGGAATACGACAAGCCGACCGGTTTTGGTGTGTGGGAATTCTGCAAACGCTGTAAAAAATGTGCCGAAATTTGTCCATCCGGCGCAATCAACATCGACCGGGATCCCACAGTCAAAAGTTCCACTGGATCCAAATCCAACAACCCCGGGGTGAAAAAATGGTTTCAGCGTCAGGAACGGTGCATGCTCCAGTTTGATCGCAATGGCGGTACCGGCTGCTCGTATTGTATTACAGCTTGTCCTTATAACAAGCTGGACACCTGGATTCATGATACGGCGAAACTGTTAACCGGAATGCCGGTTGGAAGGGATATCGCCCGTCAACTGGATGATGCGTTTGGATATGGAAAGAAAACAGCGGAAGCTGCCGAAGCATTCTGGAATAAAGAGGATTAAGGGATCATTTAAAATAACTGCACGTAATCAAACCAAAAAGGGATCGTTTAACAATAAGTCACAGGGTCTGTCTGCAAAGGGGATCGTTTGATGATAATGCCACCTAATCTGTTCGCAAAAGCCCCAAAGGACAGGCATTTTGCAAACAGAACGTGACATAATCATTAAGCCGACCCCTAGGACATTTTGCAAACAGAATGTGACATAATTTCTAATCCGACCCTTAAGGAGTCACCTATGACAACAACTGGAATACTATTTTTTTTACTATTGGGCGGACTGGTCTTCTTCGCTTTTGGTCGAATCATTTCGTTCACAAAATCCAGGAAGAGTGAGATGCGTTTCCTGGTGTTACTGTACCTTTCCATATTTTTGATTGGATTCGGATTGGCCTGGTGTTACACCAGCTTTCTGGAGAATGAACCACGCGCGGCCTATATGGGATTGATCGTTTTTTGTGGTCTGGGTCTGGTGCTGGGGTTTGTCGGATTATGGAACATGATGGACTCTGAAACGGCGGCTGTCGATCAAGTCCCCGACGAACTCTCGCGGGCCATATCCTGGAAGAAGGCTGTAGCGGCTGTGCTATTGGCTCTGTTTGCCATCACCCTGCCGGCAACCTGGCTGTTTAAATCTGCTACCGGTATTGTGTCCGACAGAGAACAGGTTTCAAGCTATCTGGGTGAGAAGATACTGTCAGACAAGGCGCTGCCCGGTGTGATCAAAAAGGGGCTGGAATACGAAGCCTGGCTGACCCGCATCGAGGAGCCCCTGATGTCCCGGATTGTTAAATCGGCCATCAGCGGTATTGAACCGGAAAGTATGCTTGAGCTCTTCGGGTATATTGCCCCGGAGAAGGAGCGGCTAGCGATGCTTAACGATGCCACAACAGCCCTGTATGACTGGATCGAAGGAGAAAATACATACCCATCTCTGACACTGCAGACCGGCGTGTACCTGAATAACATTGAATCCAATGCTGAAAACCTGGTTCTCTGGATGTTCAAAAATTTTCCAATTCCCGGTTGCGGTTCAGTTCAGATCGGGGAGCTTGAACAGGGCGTATACGGTAATGACTTAAAAAAACTGATATCCTGCATACCGCCCGAATCGCTACAGAAGAAAATTGCACCCATTGCCGCGGCCCTACTCAATGCGCAGCTGGCTGAAAACAGTCCGCCTCAGGTCGTGGATGTGGGAGCAAAAATGAAAGAGACGGCTCCGGTTAAAAAAATCACCACGGCCAAGTTGCACTTAAACAGAGTGTTGTTCGCGGGTTCAGCCATCTGGCTGATTCCCGTTGCACTGCTGTTGATCGGGTTGGGACTGGTTGTCCGTTCCGGTAAGGAACTGGCGGTCTGGCTCGCCTGGCCCTTTTTCATTACCGGTCTGCTGGGGCTGTTCATCGGATCCCGCCTGCCGGGCCTCTCCTTTTTGCACAGCGTTCCCCATGAGGCTGAGGTTCCAGGTGCCGTGGTGGGTATCGGCCGGAAGATTGGGATCGATCTAGCGGTGATGCTTGAGAGTGCCATGTTTACCCCCTTTCTGATCCTGGCGGTTGCGGGCGGTGTTATGCTGGTAATAACGCGTCGGGAGAAGATCATGTCGATGGCGGTCAGAATGCGGCTGTCACTGGGATTGGTTTTCGGGAAACAGGCTGTTTGACGGGTATAAGAAATCACCACGGAGATCACAGAGTAAAGAAAACGACATATTGAAATCAAATCGGGAGGAATAAAATGGAACTATTCGTTAGCAAGACCTTGAAACCGTTTCTGGTTATTTTTGGTGTCATTACCATGTTTCCCGGGATGATGACCCTGTCGCCTGAGGCGGGACTGCTGCGCCTCTTTCAGTTGAAAATGGTGCCAGAACATACCATTATGGTACAGCATTGGGGCCTGATGATCTTCCTGGTCGGACTGTTGATGGTGGTTTCGGTATTTAAACCCCAATTGACTTTCCCGGTTATGCTTTATGCCGCTCTGCAGAAGGCTGGCATGGA
>JAOZRE010000272.1 GCA_029940215.1 bacterium
AGAGGATGCTTTTCCACCACTTCCATGAGCCAGTAATATCTTGTCGTTGCTCTTTGCCATATCTGAATGTCCAATATCAATCCATTATGTTTTAAACACACACAACAGGATCACAATTTTAACTTTTTGGAGCCGGAACCTGCCTTGCCCAGTCCAAGTTTTTACCATTTCCGGTAAGCATTCGGTGATTGCGCTACTTCATTAATCAGATCCAGGCTCTCCAATGCTTCCTTTTCGTCCAGAACACTGATGGCAAAACCCGCATGCACAATAACATATTTGCCAACATCGGCTTCCGGGACCCATTCGATACAAACCTCTTTAACCATACCGTTAAAATTGACTCGAGCTGTCCTCATAATCGCCTGCTGATCAATCTCTTCTATTTTCCCTGGAATTGCCAGACACATAGGGTCACTCCATCATTTATTTTATTTAAAATATCTTTTCAGTATCTTAGGCAAAATTCATGGATCAATATCTATCCCGCATCCATCGCAATTTTAACCAGCATTGCAGTGTATCATGCAAAAAGTCAAAGGTTTTACGCTGGATATATCAAACCAGGAATATACGATTCATGCGCCAGAATCTCACTACGTCCTATCCAGAATACTTTCAACAAACGGTTTATGGACGCTGTTACAAAAAAAATCAACTTTTGACCGAAACAACTTCGTTGAAGAAACGATTTGCCTCAATTTATAGATCAAGTACCAGCAAGCATTTATGGCGAAAATTCAAACCTTTCCCGAAATTGTGCAGATTTGTCGCCAAGGTGTTATTGGATTTTTTTCCCTATATTTTCAATCTTTTAGATACATTTTACCTCCCAACCATATATTTTATATTTAAAAAATATCCATTTTTTTCTTTACAATTGTTTCAATTTTTGTAAGATTTCGTCACTAATCATCCGAAGAAACACTTGCAAATCTGGTTTAAATCGGTTAGCTCAATTTTCCGTATTTTGTAATCGTTTCAAAAAAACCTTATAGGGAGGGAAAAGCAAATGATCCTAGGTAAAAACCCGCTGGTTGAAAACGAGGTTAAAAGGAGAGACTTTTTAACACTTTCAACAAAAACAGCAATCGCTCTGGGGCTGTCCCCTGCTTTCATACCACAAATAACGAAAGCTTTGGAAAAGAAGGAGAAACCTGCTGTCATCTGGCTTCACTTTCAGGAGTGCACAGGATGCACCGAATCCCTGTTAAGGGCAAGAGGCGTCGACCTTGCTTCCTTGATCCTGGATATCATCTCCCTGGAGTATCATGAAACATTATTTGCAGCTGCAGGTCACCAGATAGAAGAACAGCTTCAGGCTGCCATGAAACGGTATGCCGGAAAGTATGTTCTGGTTGTCGAGGGGTCCATTCCGACCAAGGCCGGAGGTCACTACTGCATGATTGGGGGACGAACGGCAATGGATATTCTCGCGGAAACGTCAGCAAATGCGGCAGCCGTCATTGCGATCGGCTCATGTGCTTCCTGGGGTGGTGTGCAGTCAAGCGGGCCAAACCCGACAGGAGCCACCGGCGTCAGTTCACTGGTCAAGGACAAGCCCGTGATCAACATACCCGGATGCCCACCCAACCCGTACAATTTTCTCTCGACAGTTGTTCACTACCTGACATTCAACAATCTGCCCACCCTTGATGACAAGGGAAGGCCAAAGTTTGCCTATGGCACGCTCATTCATGATCAGTGTGAGCGCAGGGGACATTTCAATGCCGAACGGTTTGCCAACGAGTTTGGTGATGAAGGTCACAGAAAAGGTTGGTGTTTATACAAGCTTGGCTGCAAGGGTCCCATGACGTTTTCCAACTGCCCGGAAATCGGATTCAATCGATACAAAAAGTGGCCTGTTGCCATTGGACACCCCTGTTTTGGCTGCACGGAAAAAGAGGTGGGGTACACCATTCCGCTGCATACGAAAGCTGAGGTCCTCAATCCAAATCCGCCGCAGGTTTACGCTCATCCCCAGGAACCCACCAACAAGGGAGCCAGCCTGGTTGCCGCAGGTGCCGTCGGAGCCGCAGTCGGCATCGCCGGGACAGCCATAGCGGTAAAAACCAAAAAACTGCCGGATTCAGAGGAGGATTAGAATGGATATAAAACGCCGCAGCTTTCTCAAGGGAATTGCGGGTGCTGGCGCTGGTGTTGCTGCAACGCCGCTGATATCCGGAACTGCCCTTGCGAGAGAGAGCTATAAACTGCAGGACGAGCATGTCGGTATGCTGTATGATAATACACGGTGTGTCGGTTGCAAATCCTGCGAAGTCGCCTGCAAGCGCGCCAACAATCTGCCGGTCGAACCTGACGAAGCACTTGGCATTTATGACGCACCCAGAGATCTCTCCGAAAAAACCATGAACATCATTAAGATGTACAAGGATGAAGATGAGACCGCTTATATCAAGCGTCAGTGCATGCATTGTGTTGATCCGAGTTGTGTATCCGGTTGTCCGGTCAGCGCCCTCAACAAGCAACCAAACGGCATCGTTACCTGGGATGCAGATGCCTGTTGTGGTTGTCGCTACTGTGAGATGAATTGCCCATTTAACATTCCGAAGTATGAGTACAATGAGTTCTACGGCAAAATCGTCAAGTGTGAAATGTGCATTAACACCAACCTGCCAAAACACGGTCAGCCGGCATGTACTGAGGCCTGCCCTAATGAGGCGGTTATTTTTGGCAAGACCAAGGCTCTTCTGGCCGAAGCCAAAAGAAGAATCAAGGAATCTCCCCACCTTTACGTCAATCAGGTCTATGGTGAAAAAGAGGGTGGCGGTACGTCCGTCCTGTATCTCACTAAAGCAGCGGTCCCATTCAGCAAATTGGGATTGCCCAGCCTGCCTGACTACTCACAGGCAAGCGCCAGTGAAAGTATCCAGCATACCCTGTATCAGGGACTGATAGCGCCGATCGTTATCTATGCCGGTCTGGCAGCGATTGCTTTCAAAAACCGATCTGGCGATAAGGAGGAATAATGGATCATGCAAAACCTGTTGGCGGAAAGATATTCACGCCGCCCATTCTGTTTTTGTCCCTGCTGTTCCTGATTGGATTTTATTTTCTTGTTGTCCGTTATATCTACGGCATCGGTTCTGTATCCAATCTGTCTCACCATCAGGCATGGGGTGTCTGGAAGGTAATGGGAGTTCTGGTGGGAGCTGCTCTGGTAAATGGTGGCTACGTGACGGCATTTGTGGTGTATATCATCAACAAGGGTACATACCACCGATTTGTCAGGCAGGCAGTTCTATTCTCACTGCTGGGTTATTCCTTTGCCGGTTTCTCGCTCGCGTATGATACAGGGCGATATATCGGACTGCTTAACTTTTTTATTCCCAAGTACATGCAGACCAACTCGGTACTCTTTGAAGTAGGTATCTGCATTACTGCTTATATCCTGATTCTTGCCATCGAGATTCTACCTGCCATCCTTGAGAAATTCATGCCCGAAGGTGGTCAGCAGAATTGGGCAGCAAGTCTTCATGCATATCTGAATAAAATCCTGTTTTTAACGGTCGCCTTTGGCGTATTGCTACCGACCATGCACCAGTCCGGTTTAGGTGGTCTGGCTTTCCTGTTTGGTCAAAAGCTGAGTCCGCTGTGGCAAACGCCCCTCATTTCCCTGCTGTATGTGATCTCATCCATCTTTATGGGGTTCTGTATCGTCATCGCCCTTGAATGTTTAACGGTAGCAGATTTCAAGAGCAAGTCCTACGTAAACATGCTGGGCACCATGATGAAAATGGCATTCTACGTGGCGATTCTCTACAGTGTCATTCGTTGGATTGAGATCTTTAGAAACGGCGCCGCCGGGCAGGCTATGGAACTAAGCTTTGAGAGCCTTTTCTTCTGGGCAGAATGGATCCTGATCGTAATAGGACTCTATCTGGTCAGTGGTCAGAAAAAGCTGTCCAGCCCAAAGAACCTGTTTCTTGGATCATGCGTTCTGTTAACCGGTGGAATATTATACCGGCTGAATACATACATCATTGGTTATGAATCGGTTCCGGGTCTGACCTACTTCCCCTCATTACCGGAGCTAATGATATCTATCGGTATGTTTGCACTGCAAATTATCATTTTTATAACGATCATTAAGATCTTTCCGGTAATCACCAAAGAGTAGCAGGAGAAAAAACATGGGAAAAATTGTTACTATTGACCCTATCACAAGAATTGAGGGTCACCTGAAAATTGATATTGAGATAAATAAGGGCAAGATAACCAACGCCTGGTCCTCCGGACAGATGTTCAGGGGGATCGAAATGATCCTGGAGGGAAGAGATCCGCGCGAGGCTTGGATTTTTACCCAGCGGTTCTGCGGCGTGTGTACAACGGTGCACGCCATTGCTTCTGTGAGAGCTGTTGAGAATGCATTGCAGATGGAAATTCCGCTCAATGCACAACTGATCCGTAACCTGATCATCGCTGCTCATACCATGCATGATCATATCGTCCATTTTTATCATCTGTCCGCACTTGACTGGGTTGATGTGACCCAGGTTCTGAAAGCAAACCCCAAAAATGCGGCGAACTTGGCGCAAAGCCTGTCCCCATGGACTCGAAATACGGTGCATGAATTCAGGGCAGTGAAAGAGAAGATTAAAGCGGTAGTGGACAGTGGGCAATTGGGTATCTTCTCCAATGGATACTGGGGACACAAGGCCATGAAGCTGCACCCGGATGTTAACCTCCTTGCGGTCACTCACTATCTGCAGGCCCTGGAATACCAGCGAACCATCAATGATTGTGTGGGACTCCTGGGAGCAAAAACACCTCATATCCAGAACCTGGCAGTGGGTGGTGTGGCAAATGCCATTAACCTTGACGATCAGACGGCATTGAACATGACGACACTGCTGAGAGTCAAACATCTGCTGGACGAGGTACAACAGTTCGTCAACCAGGTTTACCTGATTGATGTCTGTGCGATTGGTTCATTTTATCTCGACTGGGCTGGTTACGGGGCCGGTGATTTGAACTACCTGGCTGTCCCTGAGTTTCCGACCGATACCAAGGGCGAGCAGTTCGATATGATGGGCGGAACCATCTTCAAAGGTGACTTTGGAGGGGCCAAAGCCATCACGGGATTCAATGATCCTTACTTCAAGGATAATGTTCAGGAGTCCATCGCAAGATCCTGGTACGACGGAGACTGGCAGAAACATCCGTATGAAGAGACCACGGAACCAAAGTACACGGGCTATGATCGTGGGGGTGATTATTCATACGTTAAGGCACCTCGCTTCAAGGGTAAGCCGATGCAGGTAGGGCCACTGGCCCAAGTCCTGACAAGTTATGCCGTTGGAGACAAGGCAACCAAGAAATATGTGGGAGTGGCCGTTGATACCATCAAGGCCGTGAGCGGGAAGAAGATTCCGTTGGCAGCCCTGCACTCAACCATCGGTCGTCATGCCGCCCGTGCCATCCGCTGTGCGGTGGTGAACGAAATGGCTATGAACCACTGGGATATGCTGGTTAACAACCTGAGCAAAGGTGACAGCGAATACTTCAACAAGCCGGTCTTCCCGAAAGGGGAAGTTCGGGGATACGGTATCCATGAAGCACCAAGGGGTGCGCTGTCTCACTGGGTAGTCATCAATGACGGCAAGATAAAGAACTACCAGTGCGTGGTGCCGTCGACATGGAATGCAGGTCCCAGGGATGCCAAGGGACAGAAAGGGCCCTACGAGGCCTGCCTGATTGGCAACCCCATTGCCGACAGCAAACGCCCATTAGAGGTGCTCAGAACCATTCACAGCTTCGATCCGTGTCTGGCCTGCGCCATTCATGCGTTTGATCCCGAGGGAAATGAGCTGGGAGTAGTCGAGACCAATATATGAGCATAAAAGGCGCTATTATCGGAATCGGAAACGTACTGCAGAAAGATGATGGAATCGGCATCAAGATTCTGAACCATATTGATGCCCACTTCCGTTTTCCCGAGTCCGTTGAGCTTATAGACGGCGGTACCTGCGGTGCGACTCTCAATACAGCCATTGTTGACAAGCAATGGCTGATCATTATCGATGCGTTGAATGTCCCTGGGGACCCTGGCGAAGTCAGGGTCCTTGCCGGCGAGTTATTCATCCATCGACCGGCTCAAACCAAGATGTCTCCTCACCAGGTCGGTTTTCTGGACCTGATCCAGCTGATGAGGTTTGAAGGGACCGGCCCGGAGGAGTTAGAGCTGATCGGCATCATACCCGAAGACCTTACCAACGGACCCGATATAACAGCCCCCGTTGATGCAACCATAGGACCTGTCACACAGAAGGTACTGGAATTGCTGAATAACCGGGGTATCGTTCCGGAAAAACGGGATCCACCGCTTAAGCCTGATTTCTGGTGGCTACCGGCATCAGCCTAGTAAAAGCATTTTATTTCTGTTTTAAAACCCCGTCCTTTGGGCGGGGTCAGAGACATTCGGCTCTGCCTGGTGCAACAAAATCCCCCCTTGAGGGGGGGGCGGGGGCATAAGCGCTAAGTTGTTTGAACTAGATATATTTCCAGAGAAACCAGTGTTATTAAGTCTTTCCGATTTTTAATAGGGAAAAATAGAATTTTTTGCACTATTTATCAGAAATTTAAGATACTGAAAATATTCAGGAAAATATTTAACCAAAAAAACAACTTAGCGCTTATGCCCCCGTCCCCCCCTCAAGGGGGGATTTTGTTGCAC
>JAOZRE010000273.1 GCA_029940215.1 bacterium
ATTGTTTCCTGACGAAAAAAATAAAACAAGTGCAAGCCAAGCTCGGAAAGAATGATATATTTTTATTGACAAAGTTTTACACAGAAATTATTGTTGTAGTTAACTGCATCACTTTGTGGCGTATTGCTACGTTTTAAACAAAACGATGATAGGAGGTTTCGATGACTACTGTATCTGTAAGAATAGATCAAGACTTGGTATCCCAGGCGGAGCGTGAGGCCAGAATTCAGAATAGATCAAAGATTAAACAGCTTGAGTACTGGGCAAAATTAGGCAAAGCCATTTCCTCTAAATTAAATGTTGCTGATGTTTTCGCTGTGTCTCAAGGTATAAAAACGGTAAGACTAGAAACAACCCAGTCTGTTTATTCGATTGATTCTGACGATATATTCAATGATCTAGAGAAAGACAGGAATAGCGGTGTTCTTGCAGAGAATGTTACGTCTTCCAATATATACTACGAGGCAAGTATTGATCATCCTGGTTATCTTGAATGCGTGAATAAATCTACAAAAAAACGGCAGACCGGTACATTTGAAAACGGTGAATTCAGGACGCTATAGTGGCCAATACAAGACAACTTTGGGTGTTAGCCGGTGGAAACGGCGCAGGAAAATCTACATTTTTCGACCATTATCTTAAAAAACACGGCGTCACGTTTGTGAATGCAGATTTAATCGCTAAAGATGTTGATCCGGGGAATCCCGAGGGTTTAAGCTATCAAGCGGCAACTTTGGCCAGTAGAATCAGAGAAGATTTGATTATACAAGGAGTATCTTTTTGTTTTGAAACGGTATTCTCTCATAAATCAAAGATCGATTTTCTTGCACAGGCAAAAGCAAATGGTTATAAGATCATTCTTGTATATATTCACTTATTTGACCCAAGCTTGAATGAAGCTAGAGTCGCGCAGCGCGTCTCGAAGGGTGGGCATAACGTCCCTACTAATAAAATACGTTCTCGAATACCAAGAACCATGAAAAATATTAAAACAGCTTTATCAATAGTCGATGAAGCAAGAATTTTAGACAATTCCTCTAAAGATGATCCATTTAAACAAATCATTGTTATGAAGTCCCAAAATTATGAAGCGAAAATAGAACCCTTGCTGGAATGGGCAAGGGATTTGATACCCACCTAAAAATAGAAGTCCGAAAATATAATTCATGAATCCATTCTTCTACAATTAAATGTCAATATTTCTTGCGGCTGGATTCTTATTCCTTTTTGAAAACGGATCAATTTCATTTAAGCCAGCCTTTTGAGCGAAACCGAGTCTTCGGCAAAACCTAAAACAGATGAGATCTCTCCATCAGTGCTGCATCCGATTAATAGTGCTGAACTCCTGGCGTTTTTCCTGTAAACTCTGAGGCAGATTTTTGGACAATCCAAATAAATCTCCCTTCGCAGTTGCCATCCACCCCTGTTTCTCGCAACGTCGGATCAAGTCGAACTCCTTTTAAATATAAAAAGCAGGTTTCTCACCCCCAGAATCGAAGGTAACCGTTCAGATATTAGTGTTTAAGCCTGATCATTCTCAGCAGAAAAGGTGGAAACAATGGTGAAACTGGGCATAGCCAATAGCAGAATGAAGGATTTCTTCGATGTCTGGCTCCTGTCCAAACTACATGAATTTGAATACAAGATCCTGAAACAGGCTCTGAAAAATACATTCCAACGACGAGAAACAAGTTCCCCTGAAAAACGCCCCTTAGCTCTGACTGCTGAGTTTTATAATGATGTCCAAAAACAGCAACAATGGAAGGCGTTTATACGTAAATCCAAAATCAAAGATAAGCCAAAGGACCTTAAGCTCCTCATCGAAGAGTTATCGGCATTTATCCTACCAATATTCCAGCGGCAATTGGAAAACGATAACTACGAAATTTGGATACCTGGAAGAGGTTGGATTAAAAACTGATGACATTGCCTCCCTACTAAAAATATCTCTTGGATCTTTCTTTTGTTACTGATAGTAATATCAGTAACAAAAGAAGCAGCCTTAATCTTAAAGAGATTAAATCTAAGCGTCAGGCCTTAGGCCTAACCTTTAATGAGTGACCCCATGATCCATATTTCCTACTTCAGGTAGGCTGCTATCCGTCTGCCACTGAAAACACCCCTGAAATAAGCCTTTTCACCGCCTGATGCTTTCCCAATCATATTTCCGGCAATGAAGATTCCCTGTTGACGCAGTTGGATTTCTGAATCGGTTGTGAGTTGGCGGGTTTTGGTATGAAATGGAATATCTGCGGTGGCCAGCAGCTCGGTATTTGGAACAAAATTGCCGCAGAGGTAAAGATAGTCAGCCGGAATCGATACCGCAGGTTTTTTCTCCAATCGGATTCCTTCAACACTCATGTCTCCGCGGGTGTAGGCCTTTTGAACGTTCTGAATCCGTTGAGGTGTCTGGCCCCTGAAAAAGTAAAAGCGGCTAAGAACTGAACAATCTGGTGTTTTGCCATGATCAATCATCAGCGGCCTGTTAAGGGTTTGTGCCAGTTTTGCAGCGGTGGAGTAGGCAACCACTTCAGACCCCACAATGGCAACCCTGGCCTGTGGCATCTCCGGTATTTCATTCAGCAGTTGCAGCAGGTGAAAGGTATGAAAGACACGCGCAGGCCTCTGTCCGAACATCCATCCCCTTTCCACCGCGGTGCTTTCCCTGGCCCCACATGCAAATAGAATGGCGTCGGCCCTGATCCGAAAAAAACCGTCCTGTTTGGACACTGCCTCAATTTCCCGCTCTTCAGGGTGAAAACGAATAACGGTTGTTCCGAGTCGGATGTCTATTCCGGTGCGGTTGAGTTGTTCAGACAGTGAATCGGCGTATTCCGAGCCATGACGGATCTGTGCCTTCGACCAGAGGATGAAGGTTGGCTTTCCATGCCTGGTATATTTGCCGGGGATTCCCCCGACTCGATCGAAGCGGTCCAGGATAACAATGTCCCGGAACCCTTGCCGGCTGAGTGTCAGTGCTGCCCCAACCCCTGCGGGTCCGACACCAACTATGATAATTTTTTTCTGGAGTATTTTCATTTTTTTATTCAGCGACCGGCTTATAAATAAGTTCGCTGCCGGGGCCCTTTTTGGTAATTCGTTCCAGGTTCGTCCCTGAGTTTTCGCTTATCAGCCTGGCTATATTGATCAGGCAGTTAAACCCCTGGCATCTGCCGGTTGTCGCCCGGGTTCGTCGTCTCACGGCATCAATGGTGCGGGGCGACAGGGGTGAGCGGATGGCATCGATCACCTCTTGTCTGGAGATCTGTTCACAAAAGCAGATCATATCTGCGTAGTCCCTGTTTTCAGTCAATCGCTGTTCATCCTCGAAAGGCCTGGGCTGAGACCATCCGGGTCGGCTGGTTTCAGCGCGGCTGCTGACAGCTGAATCATCCGGTTGACACACCAGCCCGCATTCATTCTCTAACCCTTCCCTGATATATTCTGCGAGCGCAATGGACACTGTCAGGCCAGTCGAACGAATGCCTGTCAATGTGACAATCCCCTCAATTCCATCGTTAAATGCAATCTGGTACTGCCCCTGCGTGCAGTTACAACGTAGTCCGGCGTACGTGCCGATGGCGGGTTCCTGGTTAATTCCTGGAAAAAGGATGGCGGCGCCGGAACGGATGGATTCAATCCCTTCAGATGTTGTCTCCGGGACGGATGCAGGATCAAAGGGCAGATCTTCTGCCGTAGGGCCGACGATTACGTTTCCGAATATGGTTGGCGCAACCAGAATCCCTTTGGTAATGGGGTTGGGTACCGGTAGAAGAATCCGGTTGACGCGGCTGCCCGTCGTTTTGTCATATATCAGGAATTGTCCCCGGCGGGGGTTGATATCAAGTGGCAACGCTCCATAACTGCTGCTGAGAGTGGTGCTCCCCAGTCCCGCTGCATTAACAACATAGCGGCTGTTGAATCTCCGGTTGCCACTGCAGTTCAGGGTTTTAATCCCGTCTCCAGCAGCCGTTACAGACTCTACTGGAAGCCCCAGAACCAGGTCAACACCGTTTATCACGGCGACTTCAGCAAGCGCATAACAGCTTGCGAAGGGATCGATGATGCTTTCCCGGTCGACATAAAGCGCACCTTTGACCTGTTCTGAAACCCCCGGCTCCAGTTCGCGAACCTGGTCAGCAGCAAGCAGCCGGACATCCTCGACACCGTTTTGATGCGATTTCTCTAACAGTTTCGGCAGCAGTTCCTTCTCGTCATCCGTCATTGCCAGGACCATGGCGGCGGTCTGCCTGAAGGGAATTTTCATCGCTTCTGCCACAGCCGGCCACATGCGTGACGCCTTTGTTACCAGGCGGGACTCAAGGGTTCCGGGGGCTGCATCAAATCCTGTATGAATGATTGCGCTGTTGGCTTTACTGGTTGCCTCTCCCACATCATGGTTTTTATCAACCAGCAGTACGCGCAGCTGGTAGTGGGACAAATGCCAGGCCAGAGCGCAGCCGACAACACCCGCCCCAATGATGGCCACATCAAACGGATCATTTCCGAAGTCCGTGTCATCGGCCAGTCTCAACGTTTCTTCGCACCAGCCTTTTGGCCAGTTGTAATACACATTTCCTTTCATATCAAACTACCTATTCCCTGCTTCGGCCATCGAGCTGTTTCCCTGGCAATTGTACACCATCTTTCGTATCGCTGAAGAATACCGGCCCTGTTCTGATCATTCGGTCTGTAAATCTCCTGCGGGGGCGGGTGTTTCGGGAAATCGGACGGTGACGAGAAAATACCCGCAGCCATGCCGGACATGAGGCCTATACCGATGGCTGTTGCCTCCACAAGGTCCATTACTGCGATAGGGATGCCAAAGAGATCAGCCTGCAGTTGCATCAAAAAACGGTTCCGGGTCAGTCCCCCATCGACTTTGATACTGTCCAGCACCAATCCGGACGCCTCCATCAACCCAAAAATATCCATTACGCGAAACCCGATTCCCTCCATGGCTGATTTAACCAAACTGCGCCGGTCGTGGGCCAGGGTCAGTCCGTACCAGCTTCCCCGTGCTTCCGGTTCCCAGTAAGGAGCCGCCAGCCCAGAAAGAGCTGGAATGAAAAACAGTTCTGGAATGGGTGTCTTATCTGACAGGATTTGATCGATCTCTTCCGGGCTTTCCAGCAGTTTTAGCCGGTTGATCATCCAGTCGACGACTGCGCCTGTTGTGTAGATGCCGCCGTCAAACACGTATTGTGTTTTCCCTGCTGTCTGCCAGCCGACGGATGTCAGAAGGTCTGTTGAGCGACGGGTGGCATCGACGCCAATGTTTCCCAGCATGAAGCAACCCGTGCCATACGTCAGTTTTGCTTCCCCCGGATTAAAGCAGTGCTGCCCGAAAAGGGCTGCCTGCTGGTCAACGCACAGGCCTCCTAGCGGGATTTCCGCACCAAACCATTCGGAGTTCACTATTCCGATAATCCTGGTATTCGGCACCAATTCAGGCAGAGAAGCGCCGGGGATGTCAAGTTTTTCCAGAAGCCCCATATCCCATTCAAGGGTTTCCAGGTTTAGCAACATGGTGCGGGAAGCAGTAGCCAGATCCGTTACCAGGCATTCAAGGCCGGTGAGCCGGGAAATCAGCCAGGTATCGCTGGTCGCCAGACATAGTCTGCCTTTTTCCGAAAGTATGGCTGCTCGGGGAACGTTTTCCAGGATCCAGCGCATCTTGGCAGCGGAGAAGTAGGGATCCAGTTTTAGGCCTGTTTTTTCCATGATCTCAGCAGACCAGCCCTTTTCCTGCCAGCGGTCGATAATCCCTGTGGTTCGTCTATCCTGCCATGAGATCGCCGAGCTCACCGGCTCACCGGTTTCTTTATCAAAGGCGATAACGGTTTCACCCTGGTTGGCAAGGCCGATGACAGTGATGTCGGACGGTTGCACGTTTGCTTTCCTGATAGCATCCCTGCCCGCCGACACAAGGCTCGTGAACATTTCGTGTGGGTCGTACGCCACCCAGCCCATTTCAGGGGACTGGACCTCGATGGAAAAATTTTCGGAAACTGCCACAACCTGCCCTTGATGGTCGAGAATCACCCCCTTGCTGCTGGTCGTTCCCTGGTCAAGTGCCAGGATGTATTTTTTCGTCACTTTTCAAATCCTTCATATTGTCGAGGTGTATGTCCATATCCTTTATTGACCGACCTCGATTTCCACATGGAACTTCTCAATCAGGTCCCGCTCTTCCTGTTCGATATGATCCGTGATAAAAACGTCCACTTCGTTCCAGGTGGAGACTCTCATGAATGCCCGTGTATTCATTTTACTGCTGTCACCAACAACAATGGTACGATCCGCCTGTGCGATCATTTTTCGGGTGACAGATGCTTCCGGTAGCCGTTCAATGCTGATACCGTCCCTGGGATCGAAACCGTCAGCTCCGACGATGGCCTTGTCCGCTTTCAGGTGTTCAAGGAGCAGTTCGGATAACGGGCCTGAGCAGGCGTACGAAAATTCGTCGATCAGGCCGCCGATAAACAGCACGTCAAGTCGCGGGTTCGACAGAAGAATATCCGCCGCCCGGATACTGTTGGTCATCACAATCAAACGATGCGGAAAATCACTGGCAGCCAGCAGGGCTGCAATCCGGTTATTGGTGGTACCGTCGTTTAGAAAGACTCGGTCTCCGGCTTTCAGGTATGTAACCGCTTTTTAAGCAATAAACTGTTTTTACGGGAT
>JAOZRE010000028.1:0-10420 GCA_029940215.1 bacterium
ATACGTGTCCGGACTCGAAACTGGAGACCCCGCTGAATTCAAGTTCTTCGATGATGTCTGGAACTGCTATGATCAGCAGTTAAGCCACTTCATTAAACAGATGGTCAGGGGAATCACCTGCCTTGATAAAGCGATTGCAGAACGGGTTCCGTCACCGTTTGCTTCTGCCATGGTTGACGGCCCGATGGATAAGGGGCTGGACCTCACCCGCGGGGGCGCTCGCTACAACTCTACTGGTGTCCAGTACATGGGGTTTTCAAACACGGCGGACAGCCTGACGGCCATTAAAAAAACGGTGTTTGAGGAGAAGCGGTTCAGCATCGGAGAGCTGGCTGACTGGCTGGCAGAGGACTGGATGGACCATGAGGACAAACAAAACTACCTCTACCACAAGGTACCGAAATACGGAAACGATAACGATGAAGCCGATACCATGGCTGCCAGGGTTGCGAATCATTTCTGCGATACCCTGTCAGCCTATCAAAATTATCGAGGTGGTGCTTTCTGGCCCGGAATATTTTCGGTTGGATTCCATATCACCATGGGGGCTTTTACCGGCGCTTCAGCAGATGGTCGCTATGCCGGAGATGTTTTCGGCAATGGCATCACTCCCAGTAATGGTGTCACACTGGAAGGTCCCACAGCCATTTTCAATTCTGTTACGAAACTGCCCTTAAAACGGCTGGCTAACGGTGCCAACCTGAACATGCGGTTCCAGGGGAAAACCATTAACAGCGATAACCTGTCAAATTTGATTAGAAGCTATTTTGAAAAAGGGGGCGTCCAGGTTCAGTTCAACATGGTGGACTCAGAAACCCTGATCGCTGCCCAGGAAACCCCGGAGCTTTACCAGGATCTGGTCGTCAGAATCAGCGGATATTCCGGGACTTTTGTCAACCTGAGCGATATCGCCCAGGAGGAGATCATCAAACGAACCGTCTTCGATATCTAAAGCATCAATTTTCAGGAGTTTTTCCAGCATGAACAAAGTTATGACGGCCAAAGAGGCTATTTCCAAGCATGTCAGCAGTGGAGATTTTCTGTTTATCGGGGGTTACATCTGCCGCTCTCCTTTTTCTGCCATTCACGAAATTATTCGCCAGGGGATCAAGGACCTGACTATTACTCGCAGCAATGCCGCCGATGATTTTGATATGCTGATCGGCGCAGGCTGTGTCAAACGCTTCATTGCCACCTTCCTTTCACTGGGGGTTTACGGACTGGGTCGTTGCTACAGGAGATCTCTGGAAAAAGGAATCCCCCATAAGGTTGAAGTTGAGGAGTATTCAAACCTCTCTCTACCAATGATGTTACTGGCAGGCGCTATGGGAATGCCCTTTGTTCCTGTCAAGGATATGCTTGGGACCGACCTTCTGAATGTCCGATCTTTCATGGGAGAGAATAAGTATAAGATGATCGACTCCCCATTCGATGATACACCGACCCTTCTCGTACCCGCTCTGAATCCTGACGTTGGCATTATTCACGTACAGCAGGCAGATGAATCAGGCAACGCCCAGATATGGGGTATTGGTGGTGATTGTCAGTACGGTGCCAATGCCTCCAAAAAAATCATCGTTTTCTGTGAGAGGCTGGTCAGCAGGGAAACCATTGGCAAAGACCCCTCCCGAACAATTGTCCCGTCCCCTAAAGTCGTCGCCGTGGTTGAAGAACCTTTTGGTGCTCATCCCGGATACACACCCGGTTTCTACGACACTGATTTTGGCTATGGTTACCTTTATCAACAGGCCTCCAACAGTGAAGAGGGATTTCAGGACTTTTTGAAGGAGTGGGTATATGACATCGAAGATCGAACCGCCTATACCCAGCACTATATCCAGAAACTGGGATATGAAGCCTTTAAAAAGCTGCAGGCTGAATTTGATTACGGATTTCCGGTCAGCTATGCCTATTAAGGTTTGTGATTGACGTAACATTCATTGTGACTGACAGAACCTATTCGCGTAACAGGAGTAACTGAATGACAACCTATGCAACCGACTATATAAAACCAGAACTTATGGCCTGCTGTGGTTCCCGGGAAATCAAGGACAATGATCTGGTCATCGTCGGCACCGGCTTTCCAACCATGTCGGCTAATATCGCCAAGCATCATCACGCCCCAAACGCCATCATGATGCAGGAATCAGGAGTAATAGACGCCCAACCGGGTCGAACCGCCCTTTCTGTGGGAGACCCCTGTCTGAATCCGGGAGCTGCCATGATCGGTGGACTGGTTGAAATCATGGGAATGTTCCTGCAGGCCGGCCATGTGGATGTTGGGTTTCTGTCCGGCAGCCAGGTCGACAAATATGGCAATATCAACACCACAGTGATTGGTGACTATGAAAATCCCACCAGCAGATTACCGGGCAGTGGCGGTGCAAACCCAATCGGTTCCATGGCTCGAAAAACATTGATCATCGCCCTGCATGATAAACGTCGCCTGGCAGAGAAAGTCGATTTTATAACAACTCCGGGTTATTTAGATGGTCCGGGCGCCAGAGAAAAATGGGGACTACCTGCCAATACAGGGCCTGAAGTGCTGATTACCAACAAAGCTGTACTACGGTTTGACCCGGAAACCTGTGAAGCTTACCTAGCCTCCTTTCATCCAGGTCACACGGCTGATGAAATTGTTGAGGCCACGCCGTGGGATCTGAAAGTTGCAGCCGATGTTCATGAAACAGAACCACCAACCGTCGAGGAGATCCGAATCATCAGGGAGGTCCTCGACCCGGCTCGCATGATCAGCGTGTACGAAAAAAAAGGGTACGTCTAAAAGGAGATAACGATGGAATATACCAAAAAACTGGCTGCGTTTTGTTCATCCATATCATATGATTCACTGCCACCGGACATCGTCCAGATGGCGAAACTTTGTGTACTTGATTATGTTGCAAATGTGTACGGTTCTCTTGAACTTGATGCGGTCGCTGCGGTGATTGCCTACATAAAATCGTTGAACACACAGGGACAGACACCCGTTTTGGGCTGCGCATTCAAGACCGATCTTCACAACGCCGCTTTTATCAATGGGACGACCGCAGAAGCCATTGAATCCCAGGATGGCGTCCGTTTCGGCGGCAATCATCCAGGAACGGCTGTCATCCCCGCGGCCCTTGCAGTTGCAGAAGAGATGGACCTGAACGGTAAACAGATCATAGAAGCAATAGTTGCCGGATACGAAGCGGCCAATCGTCCCTCTGCTGCCATGCACCCATGGCATACGCTGGGTGGGTTTTTACCAACCGGTACCTGCGGAACCTTTGGCGCTGCAGCAGCGGCAGGCAGGCTAAAAGGATTTGATGCCGACCGAATGGCATCCGCCCTCGGTAATGCTGCATATGTTCTGCCCATTTCATCTGCAGAAGCCCTGATGGGTGGTTACACCATAAAAATCGTGCAGGGTGGACAGGCTGCCAGCGCCGGACTGATGGCAGCAGGTCTGGCTGCCGTCGATGTAACAGGAGCCCCATATGCAATTGAAGGTTCGGAATTAAACGGTGGATTTGCATTCATCACCACTGCTGCAGATCCCAACCTTGAGAAAATAACAGAAGGATTGGGAGAGCACTACTCCATATCTGATGTCTACTTCAAGCCCTATACAGCCTGCCGGCACACCCACGGAGCTGCCCAGGCAACACTTGAGCTGCAGGCGGAAAACCTCATGAATCCCGAAGATATCGAGAAAATTGATGTCTATACCTATGGAATCGCCCAGCTGGCAGTGGGCAAGGGGGTTTCGGAAGAGAGCACCTTTGTCTCCGCTCAGTTTTCCATACCCTATGTTGTGGCCGTCTGCCTTTCAGATGGTGAACTTGCCGCCAGTCAACTCACAGAGAAACGGATTGCGGATCGGAACCTGATCGCTCTTTCCAAAAAGGTTGAGGTGCATGCAGATGAACAACTCGAAAAGGTCTATCCCGACAAAACATCGAGCAGAGTGGAAATTTCCCTGAAAAATGGAAAGAACCTCATCAACCAGATCGATATACCCAAGGGGGATCCAAGGGATCCAATAAGGGCCGACGACATATCGAAAAAGGTCAAACGGTTTGCAGGAGATCGGAACCAGAACAGGATCGATGATATTTGCGACCGAATTCTCGATCTCGAAAATATTGAACACATAGGAGAGATAACCAGATTGATCTGACGGTATTAAAATATCAGACGTACTATCTTATTTTTTGAACAAACAGTATCGAACCATTGGAGCAGAATATGGATTTTGGTTTCACGAAGGAACAGACCATGCTGATTGCAAGTCTGCAGGACATGGGAAAACGGGAGAATTTCAAAGAATTGGCAGCAGAGATCGACCGGACGCGAGAGATTCCGCCATCATTGACAAAACAATATGCAAAAATGGGCCTGTTGGGAATGACGCTTTCATCAGAGTACGGCGGAAACGACGAAGAATCCATGACCGCGATTCTGGCAATCGAGGAATTGGCGAAATTCAGTCCCATGATCGCAGCCACCGTATTTGAATCCAACGTCGGGGCTGTTCGCGTGATCGATATGTTCGGAACGGAGGAACAGAAAAAGGCGATTCTGCCCGGTGTCTGCAGCGGTGACTTCAGTGTCTCTGTCTGCATGACAGAACCCGAGGCAGGCTCTGACCTGACATCTCTTTCAACCCATATTGAAGACAAGGGGGACCATTACCTGTTGAATGGTAATAAGTGCTTTATCACAGGCGGCGGAGAGGCCAGCCACTATCTGGTATATACCCGTATCGGAGATATCAAGGGATATAAGGGGATCGGTGGTATTCTTGTGGAAAAGGGAATGCCGGGATTCACATTTGGAAAACAGGAGGAGTTTATGGGACTGCGAGGAATGCCATCCTGCGACCTCTTTTTTGACAATGTCAAGGTGCCCCGGGAAAACCTGATCATCAAGCAGGGTGAATTTAGCAAATTGATGCTGACTTTTGATATCGAGCGCTGCGGTAACTCCGCCATGTGCCTGGGAGTGGCAGGAGGTGCTTTGGAGGAGGCGAAGCAATACGCCATGGAAAGGAAGGCGTTTAACCGACCCATCTGCGAATTTCAGGATGTTCAATTTACGGTCGCTGACATGGCTATGAAACTGGATGCCGCACGATTGCTGGTCTATCGCGCGGTTGAAGGAGCAGGAAAAGGATTGCCTTCGATTTACGAGGCCTCCATGGGCAAATGCTTTGCAAACGAAATGGTAAAGGAGGTTACAGACAAGGCCATGCAGATATTCGGCGGGTATGGCTACAGTACGGATTTCCCCATGGAGCGCATGCTGCGTGACGCACGTGCCTGGAGTGTCGCTGGTGGAACACTGCAGATGCTGAGAATTACGCTGGCCAGTATGATTTTTGGCAGACGATTTGATCAAAGAAAACCCGAATAAGCTAACCGTTATCCATAGGAGAATGACTATGAGCGAGTACTATCGTGATGCGGACCAACTTTTTGAAATATATGGATACTTCCTTGACAAGGTTCTGAAACACGACAAAATCGGCCCAAAAATGGCCAAGTCCGGAATTATTATCAAGTTCATTTATACCGATCCGGATTGTGAGATTACCATCGACCTGAGAAACCCGCCAAAGGAAGGGACTTACGGCACATTTTTTTTGGGCCCCTGTGACCTGCAGGAAGACGTCTGGTCCAAACAGAGTGCAGATCATTCTCACCGTTTCTGGCACGGCCTCGAGAATCCAATCGCATCTGTGACCCGTGGTAAGGTTAAACAGGGTGGTAAGATCACCGCTATGCTGAAACTGCTACCCGTAGTCCGACCCACATTCAGTGAGTTTCCCATCATTTTAAAAGAGATGGGATATGAAAATCTGATTGTTGAGAAGAAAAAAAAGAAATAGCCCCGCCTGTGGTGTCAAAGTTCTGCATAGAGCCTGCCAACGCTTTGACATCGCCCAAACCATGCATTGGTTCTGAATTTCAGCGTTACATAATGAATACAGGCAACCAAATCACTTGAATTTCCGAAAACGAAGGCATATGCTGAAGCCTGTCTGTCAGCGAACAAACAGACGTTTGCCGTTCTGAGAGCTCCCCTGAAGTCCCATAAAGACCAGACATTTTGCCGGCAGAATGTCACAGCAACGTGTTTCCTTTTCGCAAAAGGGAAACACTTGAGTAATTTTTGAGCCGACCCATAGCAGCTTTAGACAATCCTGAATCAATTGTGCCCTGATAATGAGCGACATTCACCTCCCGCTGGAAGAATCAATCCCTTCTAAGGATAAGCCCTCTCAACCACCTGAGCCAGGAAATGTCGATCTGGATGACAACGGGAAGGTAGAATCCTTCGGGGCATTGAAGATCCGTAATTTCAGGCGATTCTGGATCGGCATGATGTTTTTCTACAATGCCATGCAGATGGGGATGGTGGCCCGGGGCTGGCTGGTATACACCTTAACAGATTCAGCGATAGCCCTGGGGCTGGTTTCAGCTGGATGGGGCCTGCCGATGGTGATGTTTTCGCTCTTCGGGGGCGTTATTACCGATCGCTTTCGAAAACGCAATCTGATGTTGATCTCCCAAGCTGGATTGTTTCTGATTTCCCTGGTAATCGCTATCCTGATTGAGATGGAGCTGATTTCCCTCTGGCATCTCGTAACAGCCTCCATCTGCTCTGGTTTTGTTCTGGCTTTAGGGTTGCCGGCTCGTCAAGCCTTCGTTAAGGATCTCGTCGGTGAATCGGATATTCTGAATGCGGTCTCTTTGAACTCGATGGCCATGAACCTCTGCCGGATCGTTTCTCCGGCACTGGCAGGGGTCCTGATCAAATATATCGGCATCCCTGGTGTCTATTGGCTGATAGTGGTTTCCTACATTTTTAATATCTTCATGATCGGCATCATACCGGCTGGAGAGCGCATAAAGAGTAAAAAAGAGATATCCATGTCTGACGACCTGATGGAGGGACTGCGTTATCTCAGAAAGAACCCACTTATCCGGATATTACTGCTGCTTGCATTCGTACCCATCGTGATGGCCATGCCTTACCAGATGCTGATGCCGGTCTTCGCCAAAACCGTTTTCAGAGCGGGGGAAACCGGTCTGGGAATACTCATGTCGGCTGTGGGAGTTGGTGCCCTGATCGGTTCGTTGACACTCAGCACGCTACGGGGTCTTCAGTACAAGGGAATATTTATGCTATCGGCAGGTCTGTTGTTCGGGGCTTTCCTGGTTCTTTTTTCCCAATCAGGCTCTCTTTACCTTGCCTGCTTCTTTCTGCTCTTCGCCGGGATCGGAAATTCGGTTTTTTTTACATTGACAAATACCCTGATCATGGAAAATACACCTGAAAAGTTAACGGGGCGGGTGATGAGTATCTACATGATGACCTGGGGACTCATGCCGCTTGGCATCCTGCCAGCAGGATACCTGGCTGAAAAGTTCGGAGCCCCTGCAACAGTCACCAGCGGGGGGCTGGTCGTGCTGTTGATCGTGCTGGTTGTTTTCATCTTTCAGCCACGAATCAGGCGCGTTAGATAACACCAACTGGTCGTGTGGCATTTTTAAATTCAATCATCATTTCCAGCGCATAACAAAAACAGAGAAACGAGAAGAGATACTCACGGAACTCCCGCGGTCCATTTCCTGGAAATTGCTTTTTCAGTTGAACATTCACCACGCCGACAAAAATCACCAGCAGAACATTCAACACGACCCGCCCGACATTCTGCCAGTCCCGCTTTTTGGAAAACAGATACAGGAAATAGGGCAATACAAGGTAGGCCAGATAGTCCTGAGGTTTGATATAATGATAGGTCACATAACAGGCGACCAGTTGAAAACCGAGAACCAGGGAAAGAGAGGGTAAGGGAAAACCAAAAAGCTGTTTTTTCTTTTTGATATGAAAAGCGGTCGGGAGGACAATCGCCAGCAGGATAATCGTCTCCAGGGCGTTATTGAAAAATCGGGTATTCAGGTTATGCAGGTTCGTTTCCCCCTGCTGGTTTACCTTTGCCAGAGTTTCCGGGGTACTCCAGTTGAATATCCGTTGCCCCCAGCTGATCTCCTCTCCCGTAGCCCAGAAGAAGGCAACCCCTGCCACCACCAACAGTAAGATTCTCAACCAGGAAAGCTGTTGCCGATCGCTCGGCTGTCGATACAGGACAATCGCTGCATAAAACAAGGCCAGGGAGGTTAGAAACAGAAAAACCGTCCCCACATTTTCAGCCAAGGCATCCTCTTTCAAAAACGATGACAGCGTGTCTGGCAAATAAATCAACAGGATTCCGGCCAGCAGCAAATTAACAAATATGAACCAGTATGCCGTCTGGCCGACGTTTTTTCGGGATAACATGGGTGGCAGTTGGTTAGGGGTTATGCTGGCTCAAACAGCATGTATAGTAAAGAATCCGGGCCCAAAGGACCCGGAATTGTTTCTAATAAATTCAACTCTGAACACTCAGAAGAATTATTCGTCCCGCATTTTGTACTGGCCCTTCAACGAATAAACATGCTCCTGCCAGATACGATCAAAACGCTCCGGATTTGCCAGTGGCGCTTTAATTATAGTCAGGGAGAGCTCCTTTTGCAGATCGGAGTTGCTGGGTTTTGAATAGATAGTCAGTGCATACTTCGAAAAATCCCTGATCATAAAATCGAACAGCTCATCCATCAAGTCATCAGACACATCAAATATCTGCTTGTTTTCCAGGATCAACTGACCATAGGCAACCAGGCAGAAACAATCGCCAAGCGCCAGCAGGTAGTCGATATCCTTGGATTGTGCCTTATCCGGCGATGCTTGAGTCAGAAAGGTGACAAATCCCTGGATTTGTTCCTTGAAGGTATTTACATTAGGCAGGTCTACGCTGTCGTAGGCGATCCGGTAGTCATGAAACTGGATCTTGCCCAGTCCACGGGCCGGCCCCTGATTGAACAGAAAATCATCATTGGCTGTATCATCACGTTTGGGTAGTGTCTCAAATTCTCCGGGGTTAAAAAAGTAGTTCTGCATGAATTTCACCACCAGCGCCATATTCACATGCACTGTCCCTTCCAATTTAGGCAACATCCGGATCTCATGGGCTGCTATTTCAAAAAAGGGCTCCTTTTCAAATCCCTTGGCGGCAATGACATCCCAGAGATGGTTGATCACATCTTCACCCTGAGTGGTGACCTTCATTTTGACCATGGGATTATACAACAGGTATCGCCTGTCATCAGAGGAAGCGGACCGCATGTAATCAATGGCCCGTTCGGAAAAGAGCTTCATGGCCACCAAGCGGCAGTAAGCATCCGTGAAAAGTCTGCGAACATGTGGGAAATCTGTCACAAATTGACCGTACACATTACGGTTGGCCGCGTGGTCAATGGCCTCATAGAAAGCATGGGTGCACATTCCAATGGAACACCACCCGAGGTTAAATTTACATACATTGATGGTATTGAGCATATCATCCCAGGCGTCACCACCACGGGACATGATATCCGCATCGGTAATGGGGTAGTCGTTCAGCTCATATTCAGCTACATAGTTCTGCTCGTTAACGGTGTTCTTGATACAGTTGAAATTTTCATGCTGAGAATCTACCGCAAACCAGACGTAGTCTCCGGTATCAGACATTTTGCCAAAAGTGGAGACAATGGCAGACTCATTTCCATTGCCAATATAGTATTTGTCACCGTTGCCCCGATAAGTCCCATCTTCCTGGGGAACAAGTTGCATATCGGTTGAATAAATATCTGCCCCATGCTCCTTTTCAGAAAGACCGAATGCAAACACTTTTCCGTCCGCCAGCAGTTGAGCAGTTCGGTGCTTCAGATCCTCGTTCTTCCCCAGAAACAGTGGCACAAGCCCCAGCATGGAAACCTGATAGGTATACCAGTAAGTGATGCCGTAAAATGCTGTAATTTCGGCAAAGGCTGAGTTTCGATATGTATCCCATCGCGAATCTTCAGCGCCGTAACCGGTTGGCGTCATCAATGTCGCCATCGCCTGACACTCCTTCATGCACTCCACAAAATCATAATTCCATTTTTTTTCGTGCCAGTCTGCCTTGATAGACTTCAATCCTTTTGTTTCCAGAAAATCGATCGTTTTTTGCATCAACTCCCTGGTTTTCTCATCTGAGTACTTTCGATTGTGCAGCTTGGGGTTTAATAAGATCATTGGTTTTCTCCTTATCCATTATGCTGATGTTGCGGATTCACCGGTTACCGGCCTGATTTCTTCCTTATCTTTCCCTGATATTTCCCGTCTCAATAACCACAATGACAGTTAAAGATATACCTGGTTAAATATGATGCATGATCACATATTAGGTGCGTCAGCGCAATATTATTTGAGTGGTTTTTCTGCTCGCAAGGATCTTTTCTGATCATTTAAACAGCCACGTGAAACTGGACCTCAAGATGGCTGACTTGGAACCGTTTATCAGCCGCCTGAA
>JAOZRE010000028.1:10430-22587 GCA_029940215.1 bacterium
TGGATGTGTTCAGGACTGAATCGACTTTCAATGGAGATTCAAAGGGGTCTATTTACGATCCGTTAACGATAAAAAATTAGACTTCATAAGTCAAGCAGGGTTTTCATCATGGTGAGATCGGGGCCAATCGATGGAGCCATTACAGTGAACGTAACCGATGCAGAAGGGATGGTCCTTCATTTTACACCATTTATTACTACAATCCAGACTGTAGTCAGCTTGATCTATGACCCCTTTCAGTGGAACGGAATCGGTCCATTGGCAATCACACCTTTGTCGCCATCAATGGTAATACGGTCTTGTTGATTCATGTTTTCAACCGTTTATCAGCCGACTGAAGAAAAAACACCACATTGACTGATTTATCCGGAAGGCCTTATCATTCGTTTTTCAAAGACCGTTGTAGTTAAGGCTCTGAAACCTCTTAAAATCCCTTCTTGGAGGAAGCCCTGATGAAACGTCAACGTCGATTTTCGGGACACGAAATCTATGCTGTCATCCTGCTGGCAGTAATGAACCTGTTTCTATTTGCCGACCAGAATCTGATGGCCCCTAATCTGACCCAGATTGCACAGCAATTCGGGTTTGATGAAATGCAGCGGGATGTTTTTCTGGGCGGAAATATCTCATTTATTTTCTGGGTACTGGGTGGGGCTATTTCTCTGGGAATCGGGTACCTGACAGACCTGATTTCCCGTCGAAACCTGTTTGTTCTGGTAATACTCGTCGGCGAAATCCCCTGCCTGCTGACGGGATTTGCTGAGACCTACACTCAGCTTTACTGGCTGCGGGCCCTGACTGGTATCGGTATCGGTGGCGCACTCCCGTTGACCTACTCCATGGTTGGAGACTATTTCTCCCACCAGAACAGGGCTAAAGCAGCCGGATGGTTGGGACTGGCACAAGGGATGGGGATTGCAGTCGGTCAGCTCCTGGCGGGATTCATCGGTCCGACCCATGGCTGGCAACTGCCCTTTATTCTAGTAGCACTTCCCAACTTCGTGCTTGCCATCCTCTTTTTTCTCACGATCAAGGAACCGAACAGGGGTCAAACGGAAGAGGTCCTGAGCGAACTGATCGATCAGGGTCACGTTTACGCCGATCGAATCAACTGGCAGCAATACCGGTCACTCTTCAAAAATAAAACAAACCTGATGGTTTTCATCCAGGGAATTCCGGGGACAGTTCCCTGGGGTGTTTTTTTCATCTTCCTGAACGATTTTTACTCCCAGGACAAGGGGTTTTCCATCGAGGCCGCCACTTTGATTGTCATGGTAATAGGAGCTGCAGCCATTTTCGGTGGGTTTTTCGGGGGGTTGATAGGTAACAGGCTATATAACCGGAGTCCCAAATACCTACCGCTGTTATGCGGAATTTCAACCCTGATTGGTATCATTCCGATGGCTTTTTTGCTGAACTACCCCGCTCAGTTCGGCGTGGAAAATCCGTCAACGGTGCTTCCCATGATCATCGGTTTTGTTACCGGCTTTACCATATCCATTACAGGCCCGAATGTTCGTGCCATGCTGTTGAATGTCAATCTTCCCGAAACCCGGGGATCCACTTTTTCCATGTACAACCTCGCCGATGACCTCGGCAAGGGATTCGGCCCTGTGATTATCAGCCTGCTGATCGTTCTCTTCGGCCGCCTCTGGGCGTTCAACATCGCGAATCTCTTCTGGCTGTTTTGTGGTGTGGTATTAATTATGATGAGTTCAGTGTTTCCGAAAGATATCGAAACACTGAACCGCTCACTATCTGAAAAGGCAAATAAGCTAACCTGAAAACGGGGTCTTCACAATGACTGTTGCTATCATCCTGATCATTCTCGTCGTTTATGCGATGGTGGTTCTCGGCTTTCGTATCCGGGATCCGGAGTTGCACTGGAATTGGCGAAATATTGATCTAAATGACCTGACGTTTCCGAAAAATTTCGTCTGGGGAACAGCCACAGCTTCACACCAGATTGAGGGGGGCTGCCACAACAACAACTGGTACGAGTGGGAACAGTCCAAAAACGAAAACGAAGAGTCCCCCATTCTCAAAGAAGCAGTATCCGGAGAGGCCTGTGACCACTGGAATCGATACGAGGCAGACATTGAGCTGATGAAACAGCTGGGGGTTAAATCCTACCGATTTTCAGTGGAGTGGAGCAAGATCGAACCTGAAAACGGCCAGTTTGATGAGGCGGTGCTCCAGCACTACTCAGAAATTATTAACGCCATCATCGGAGCTGGCGTGGAGCCGGTTCTTACACTTTATCACTTTACACATCCCATCTGGTTCAAGGAACTGGGTGGTTTTGAAAAAAGTGAGAATATAGCGATCTTCCAGCGCTTCTGCGAGCGTGTCTTCAACGAGTTCAGCGGTCGTGTTCCTCGGTGGTGTACGATTAATGAAATAGAGGTGGAAGCCACCCAGAGTTACTTCTCAGGGACCTGGCCACCCGGCAAAAAGGATCCGGCTCTGGTGGGAGAGGTGATCAAAAACCTGCTTGAGGCTCATGTACGTGTGTACCAGTCTCTGAAAAAGCAGCCTAATGGTGATAAGGTCCAGATCGGGCTGGTCAAAAATATCTTCCAATTCGATCCATATCGTTCCTGGCACCTGATTGATAATATTCTGGGACTGGTGATGGACACCGTTTTCAATTCAGCCATCCTGAGGTTTCTGAAAACAGGCAAGTTCAGGATATTGATCCCCGGCCTGATCAACGTTTCCCATTCCAATCCCAAGGCCCCTGCCTCCAATGATTTTATTGGATTGAACTATTACTCTCATTTCACGATCAAGCCACGATTGAACCCGTCTGAGCTCTTTGAATTCAAAATCAGGAGCAACGAAACCCCAACGGATATGGAATACTCTATCTATCCGGAAGGCTTTTATCGGGCAATCATGCGGATAAACCAGCTGGGTCTCCCCATCTATATTACGGAGAATGGTATTGCCGACAAAGCCGATAACCGTCGTGGAAGCTTTATCAGGCAGTACCTCTATGCATTGTCTCGCGCCATTGGTGATGGTGCCAGGGTAAAAGGTTACTACTACTGGAGCCTGATGGATAACTTTGAGTGGGCAGAGGGCTACGAGATGAAATTCGGGCTCTACGAGGTGGATTTCGAGACTCAGGAGCGCAAACTGAGAAAAGGGTCGCAGGTCTACCAGGAGATCATCAGCAGGTAAAGCACAACGAAACATGGGGATGGAGTAAATAATGACATGTAGAGGAGGCTTCGAATGGAACCAAAGCGGGTAATAGTTGATACGGATCCAGCCATTGGTGTTCGATTCCGTGATCTGGATGACGGACTGGCGATCTTGATGCTATTGTCCTCACCTGAAACAACCCTTGAAGGAATTACGGTTAATTTCGGGAATGTGGGCGCTTCCAAAGGTTTCCAGGTTGCCCATGAGGTTTTGCAACTGGTCGGTTCGAACGTTCCGGTATACCAGGGGGCTGCGTCCCGGCATGATTGTGGAAATATCAATCCAGCCGTAGATTACCTGATCGAAACGGTCCGGGCAAATCCCGGTGAGATAACGCTATTGGCCATCGCTCCGTTGACCAATGTAGCAACCGCCATGATGTTTGACCCCGATTTTGCCGACAATCTGAAGGAACTGGTGATCATGGGTGGCACCTTCAATTTTCCCTTTTTCTCCTTCTTTTTTTCTCAGCAGTGTGTTTTTGAGATTATGATTACGAGAAACGAGTGGCAGAGCCAATTGTACTCGATCGTAACCAAAGGACATGATTTTCCAATTTGAATGAAGGCCTCCGCTGCAAGCAGCGAGGTATCAATATTTTTTATCTGGATCCCTGATCGTGTCCGGGATGATGCGTCGCCGCCAGTGAGAAGCGAAACTTGCAGCTTTGAAGGGGGTATTAAACCCATGCTTCGCAATAAAATCCAGCCTGATGATGTGCCTGAATGACAGGTTTCTGAAAACCATATATAGTTAGGCAGAAGTTATCTTCAACATATCCCCTTATCTCAGCAAAGATTTTCCTCACCGGAAACCATCCATAGATGAACATATTTAAAAACCCTGATTTTCCCTTTTCGCCACGCCGGTTTCCTTTTTTTTATGGGTGGGTGATTGTCGTAGCCTCTGTCGTGGGGACTGTTATGAGTACACCCGGGCAAACAATGGGTGTTGGCGTGTTTACCGATTTCCTGATTACCGCCACAGGGTTGAATCGTTTGACCTTAAGCACGGCATACATGGTCGGCACTATCGGCAGCAGCCTTATTCTGCCTTTTTCAGGAAAACTGCTCGATATCAAAGGTGCACGATTCGTGATTGTTCTGGCTACCCTGGGTCTGGGAGTTTCCCTGGTCATACTTGGAACAGTTGAAATCCTGCTCTGGGGAATTACTTGCTATATTACCTTCATAAGCCGCCCGGTGCTTGCGTTCACACTAATGGCACTGGTATTTTTATTGATGAGGCAATTCGGACAGGGTTTAATGGCCCTTTCCAGCCGGACCATGTTGTCCAAATGGTTTGATCGAAAACGGGGGCTGGCAGTCGGCATCAGCGGCATATTTATATCATTCGGTTTCTCCGGGTCACCTCTTTTTCTGGACTGGATGATCAGACAGTCGAGCTGGCAAACCACCTGTTTTCAGCTTGCTGTTGTCTCTGGAGTTGGGGTGTCACTGTTTGGCTGGTTGCTCTTCCGCGATAACCCAGAAGAGTGCGGGCTGGTCATGGACGGCGTAATTAACAATGAAGGTATTGCGGATTCAGCAGTTGACCTGGCTCCCCCAATACCTGAGATAGAGATAACGGTTGTTGAAGCGAGGATGACATACACTTTCTGGGTATTTAATATTGGCTTGTGCCTTCATGCACTCATCCTTACAGCCGTGATTTTTCACATTGCTGCACTGGGGGCAGAAGCCGGTCTGGAAAGATCCCGGGTTTTTGCTCTGTTCCTCCCCCTGTCAATTGTAAGCGTTATTACCAACCTCGTATCGGGCTGGCTGAGCGATCGGATGCAGTTGAAATATCTGCTGATAGCAAATATGGCTACCCTGTTCATTGGGACATTGGCCATGCTCAACCTTGATACGGCGGCCGGGATGGCCCTGACGGTTCTGGGCCTGGGTATGTCCGGTGGATTCTTTGGCTGCCTGATCGGTGTCACCTGGCCACGCTATTTTGGCCGCAAACACCTGGGGGCGATCAGTGGTCTCAGTATGGCCAGCATGGTCTTCGCGAGTGCCATCGGACCACCGCTATTCGGCTTATCCCAGTCCCTGACTGGTAAATATGATGCAAGCGTATGGGTCAGCGCTGCCTTACCCCTGGTCATTTTCTTCTGTGCACTGCTGGTAAAAAAACACCCGCTGGTTTCAGCTTCGTGAACAGGGATTCCCTGAATTTGATGCTGTCGACAGAGTCATACTGTTGGGATAGAGTTGGTCTATAGATAAAGGGAGACCTAAATGAACTTGAAACAACTCGAAGCATTCAGGGCCGTAATGATTACAGGCAGTGTAACCGCAGGCGCTGAAATGCTGCATGTATCTCAACCGGGTGTCAGCCGGCTAATTGCCGATCTGGAAAGGGCTGTCAGTTTCAAGCTATTTGTAAGAGAGAAGGGGCGACTATATCCAACGTCAGAAGGGTCCGCTTTCTACACGGAGATCGAAAAGACGTTTTTGGGACTTGATCGACTGGTTCGGGTTGCCAGTGAAATTAAAGAGATGAGGAGAGGATACTTGAGAATTGCCGGTATGCCTTCTGTATCCCTGGCCTTGCTTCCTGGCATTATTGATCAGTTTTCACGGAAACATGAGGATTTAAAACTAACTTTTGAAACCCATGTATCGTTGCGGATTGTTGATTCAATAGCAACACAGGATTTCGATGTGGGAGTTGCACAGATGAACCTGGACCAGAAGGGAATTCAGGTTGCGCACTCCTATAAAATGAACTGTGTATGCGTTGCCCCATTCGGTCACCGTTTCGGCGAACTTGAGTGTGTCAAGCCAGCAGATCTGAAAGGGGAACCTTTCATCGCCCTGTCTCAGAACACGCTGATTGCTGTACAGATTGATCGTGTCATGGAAAATCATGGTCTGCAGCAGAATATCCGTTTTCAGACACAGCCTTCGCTTGTAGCCTGTTCCCTGGTTTCAAAAGGTCTGGGGGTTGCGCTGGTTGACCCGCTAACAGCAGATTTTTTTGGAGATCAACAGATTATCACCCGCCCATTTACCCCGCAAATACCCTTTAGCTTCAGGATTATCCGTCCTGCACACGCCATAAATTCCCTGGCAACAGACAGTTTTATTAATCAGGCAATTGATATTTTTGATGAACATCCATCAATCCAAGATAACTGAGCCTTCAGGGATGTTCGACCCACCAATATATTTCACCTATACCAATTTCGCATAAGGTACATAAATAAAAGTATTTGCAAGTATGTCTTTTGTTCAAGTATGCTATGCGCGACATCACCTGAATCTACCTGGGTGAGCCTTATTGGTTAGGGTTTGCGACTGTTTTAAAGAGTTTGAACCTTGAATCTGTCCAGAGGGCCGTCTGTTTTTGTTTGCTTTTGCAAATCAATTTAAAAATAACCTTTTCGCAAATTGATATCCGTGACCATTAACAATTATGGGGGAAAAATGAAAAAGAGGAAAATCGGTTTCAATATAGGCTTTTTATTCATTATCGCTTTGTCATTCATTACCACTGACATAATGGCCCAGGCCAAAACGTTTACCATCACCTCAGGCCCCATGGGAGGTGGTTGGTACTCCATCGGTGGTGCCACCGGCGAGATGGCAAAAGCAGCGTTTCCGGGAGCAATTGTCACTGTTACACCAGGCGGCTCCCTGTCCAATGTTGCAAAAGTCAATGTTGGCAAGGCAGACTTGGGGCTGACAATGGCTCGCCTTTATAATGAAGCTCGGACAGCAACAGGCGTGTACAAAGGAAAGAGAAAAATGTCCAATTTAAGGGCAATCGCCTATCTGGCCCCCATCCCTATGAGCTTCGTTCTGGTTAAAAAGTCTAATTCTCTCTCTTCCATTGAGGAGATTAAAAACAAGCGAGTACCCATTCGAATATTGACATCGAAAAAGGGGTCCTCACCTGCACTGGCAGCAAAATTCATGTTTGCTCAATATGGAATCACATTTAAAGATATCAAGAAATGGGGCGGATCGGTGTCCTATGTTTCCTATGCCGAAGCTTCCAACCTGATCAAGGATGGACACGCAGACGCATGGGTGGGACCGGTGGTATCAGCCATTGTGGAACTGACAACAACTGTCAAAATGAAGATGCTGCCCATTAAGCAGAGATATCTGGATCGGTTGCAGAAGGATAATGCCTACGGACAGATTTTCCTACCCAAGGGCAAGTACTATTTTGTTGAAAGGGACATGAACCATATGGCGGAAAATGTGATCATGATCGCCCAGAAGAAACTGAGTACAGAAGCGGTATACAAATTGACAAAAGAGTTGATGAAAAATACAGGCCGCATTGCCCAGATCAGCAAAACCTATGCAGGGTTTGCTCCCGCCACAGCCTGGAAGAATGTTGGTGGTCCACTTCATCCTGGTGCGGAAAAGTATTACCGGGAAATGAACCTGATGAAATAGATCTGGAGATCGCTCTTTATGACGTCAATCCAATCACCTGTTATCAAATGGCTGACCTCGGCCGGTTTTGTTGCCTTTGGCTGTTATCACCTGTGGACAACCGCCTTTGGCATGCCGGTTTCGTATTTTCACCGCCCGCTGTTTTTGACCTTTGCGATTACACTGGGTTTTCTGGTGTACTCCTTTAACGGGAAAAAACAATTGGGAACGGTCAGCTGGCTGGACCTGCTGCTGGCAATTGCCGCGGCCGTCTGCTTCGGTTCCATCACTCATGATTATGAGATGATATCTGAAAGACTGGCCATGGTGGATGAACTGTCCAACTGGCAACTCTGGACAGGTGGTGTCGCCGTCCTGCTGGTACTTGAAATCACTCGCCGCACGGTGGGGGCAGCCCTCTCCATTGTAGCCATTGTTGCCTTGGGATACGCTTTTCTCGGCTTGTATATGCCCGCAATGGTGGCGCATAGAGGGTTCAGCCTGGTTGATGTGATCGATCATCTTAGCCTCGGTCTTGAAGGTATTTTCGCGATTCCAGTGGGTGTGGCATCGACCTATATTGTCGTGTTTATCATTTTCGGCACCTTCCTGGAAAAATCCGGTGCTGGAGATGTGATGATGGACCTGGGAAAAGCGGTTGCCGGCCATTACCGCGGTGGCCCTGCTAAGATCGGGGTTCTGACCAGCGCTTTTTTCGGCAGCATCTCAGGATCTGCAGCCGCCAATGTTTATGCGACAGGTACCTTCACCATTCCCATGATGAAAAAACTGGGGTATGACAAGGGCTTTGCAGGGGCGGTGGAGGCCTCATCAAGTACCGGGGGCCAGTTGATGCCACCGGTTATGGGAGCAGCGGCATTCCTGATGGCGGATATTCTCGGGGTTCCCTACTTACAGATCTGTAAAGCGGCGCTGATTCCATCCTTTCTGTATTTCTTTTCCCTGATATTAATGATCGATTTCGAATCGGCACGGAAAGGATTGAAGGGGCTGGACAGGGGATCGCAGCCCAGGGTGAGGGATTCGTTGAAGCGCAGTTACCTGCTTTTGCCCATTCTGGTGTTGCTGGTTGTAATGTTGATGGGCTACACGCCATACTGGGCAGCTTTTGTAGCGACCGGCAGTACGATTGTGTTGTCGTTTTTTAACCGGGACAACCGGATGGGCCCTGTAAGACTGATCCAGACCCTTGAAGTCGCTGCTCAAAGGACCGTGCTGATTGCATCGGCCTGTGCAGCTGCAGGGATTATCATAGGCGTTGTGACTCTGACAGGTATCGGCTTGAATCTAACATCCGTCATTATTACCTCTTCAGGCGGTATCACGCTGATTGCGCTGCTGCTGATCATGATCGCTTCCATCATCATGGGGATGGGCACACCGACCACCGTGGCGTATGTCATTGTTGCCACACTCGGCGTACCGTCGCTGACCCAGCTGGGCTTCAGCGTATTGGCATCCCATTTCTTTGTATTTTATTTTGGGGTGCTGTCAATGGTAACACCACCTGTGGCTGTGGCAGCGTATGCAGCAGCAGAAATTGCCGAAGACAGCATGATGAAAATCGGGTTTATTGCAGTTAAATTATGTTTTGTGGCCTTTGTCATCCCTTTTGTCTTTATCTTTAATGAGGGTCTGCTAATGCAGGGAAGCTGGACTAATATCCTGATGGTCCTGCTGACATCGATGGTGGGCGTTGTCGCAATCGCATCCTCCTTTCAGGGATGGCTTTTTCTTAATCTGGGGTGGATACAGAGAGGCGTGGTTTTCGTCTGTGCTGTCATGCTGTTTATCCCCAGTGATTTATACAGCCTGATCGGCCTGGCAGCTTTCTTGTGCCTGCTGGCCCTGTTTTTTTTCAAGGCCCGGCAGGAGAAATCTAAGATATCACCCGGTTATACTTGATAGTCCCCGGGTATGATCACCGGTATACCCGGTTGTTTGAGGATTGACGTATTCAGTATTAATTTTAAGTCTGTTATTTGGAGATGGAATTATGAGCAAAGAACTATATCGCCCGAAGGGTTCCTGGGTGGCACTGATCACCCCTTTTACAGAAAAGGGTGCTGTTGATATGGACGGTTACAAAGGATTGATCGATTTTCAGGCTGCGAATGGAACATCTGCGCTGCTGATTATGGGATCGACCGGTGAACCCACCCTGCTGACAATTGAAGAACGGAAATCCATCATCAAAGAGCTGGCTCCCTACTGCAATGGGAAGATTCCGGTCTTTTTTGGTGTCACCCTGGGTTCGACGGCAGCGACCATCGACTTAGCACGCTATGCCCAGGAAAACGGGGCTGATGGTGTGGTGATCGTACCACCCCCTTATACCTGTCCTCCGAAAGAGGCTGTTTATCAGTACCTAAAAAGTGTCTGCCAATCCGTGGACATTGCAGTGGGACTATATAATAATCCAGCCCGGGTAGTTGTCAATGTAGACGCAGAATCAATTGTGCGTCTGGCCGACGAATGCCCAAACCTGGTCGCAGATAAAGAAGCAATTCCTGATGTAGGGCAACTGGCGTCTGTCATTGACGGGACAGAAGGACGCATAAGCCTGCTGTGTTGTGATTCGCCTGCATACGGCCTGATTATCCCAACACTTGGCCTGGGTGGGCATGGTACCGCAAATGTAACCGGTAATATTGCACCCCTGGAAATGGCTGAGATATCTCGTCCCTGGGAAAACTGGGAGATGGTGACCCGGTGCAGGGAAATCTATTTTGACATACTGCCCCTGATGGAAGCGGTCTATTCAGCTCCCAATCCCATCGCGACAAAAGCGATGGTGAGATTAATAGGTCTGCCGGCTGGCTATTGCCGTGCACCACTGCCTGACGTTCCGGCAGATACCTTGAACGCAATGGAGGCCGTGATTGAACGATTCGACCTTAAAAATAAATATGGCTTACGCTAGGGAGATCCAATGGAGATTAAAGAATTGTCCGGGTTACGCTGGTACCAGCTGAACCTGGATCCCGGTGTACAGGTTCACCAGGCGCTGGCTGATTTTCTGGAGGAATCCGGGCTCAGCCATGCTTATGTGCTGTCGTGTGTGGGATCCTGTACAAAGGTCAACCTGGTATATCCAAAAACGACCGACATTCCGCCTGAATTAGGGGCCGTTGAGTATAACGGACTCTTTGAAATAAACGGAATAGTCGGTGACGTAAAGCGGGTGGATGGTGAAATCAAGGTACACCTTCACGGCTCTTTCACCCAGGAAGGCGTTAAAGCATTCGGCGGGGCTGTCCGTGAAGGAACCACGATTTTCAAAATGGCGGAAATGGTTATTGCAGGGAAGTAGTGTTTTAACCGGAAGTATCTATTCAGCTTACCCGGAGCAACCTGCTGAACGCTTCGGGCCCGTCTGAATTCAATTAAGCAGTAAAGGAGTCCAGTAATGCCCCTGTACACATTTTTATGTAACACCTGCGAAAAGGAGGTCAGTCTGTTCCTGTCGCTGAAAGAACTTCGCAGGAACAAAGCCTGCCCGGAATGCCGGGGCAGTGATCTGACCGGGCCCTTGGAAAACGAGGCATCTCGGTCTGGCAACGATAATCAGGTTGCCTGCAGCTTGTCCAAGAAAAGCTGAGTAAAATCCTGAGACGGCGGTCCGCCGTGATAAGAAAATGCCAATCCCCTCTTTCCAGACTTAAGGCCGTGAAGATACCGTTTTCAACGGTTGCATCTATACCGATTCGGTTATCTGTAGTGACCAATAATCATAAGCGTTCTGGCGCTATTCAGCCTGGATTTCCCTGGTTATCTAAGGCTAGCCAAGAAAGTCTTTTATTGAAACTGCTATGTTAGAAAACTCGTTTCTGATCCTTTTATCTTCTGTGATCAAAGAAAGGTTTTTTTCGTTTGCCAGTGCTACAAACTGGGCATCATAGCCAGTCAGATCGCTAGTGGAAGCCACATTGTATAAAAAGGACAGATCGACAAGATCCACTGTTTCCACAGTTTCCAGTGACTTGAAATAGATATCTTTCATGTCTTCCTCTGCCAGCAAAGAGCGCTTGCGGTACAGATTCAACAAATTAAAAAATTCAAACTTCCAAAGAGAAGGAGCAATCCAGGACCGGTCTTTTCGGTACAGTTCCTTGGTAATTGGGGTAAATTCATCGTTGCGCACAAACAGATAGGCGATGATATTGGTATCGACCACAATCACGAGCGTCCCTCCTCGATCATGGCCTTGACCTCATCTGGATTAAAATTAATGGAGCCGACTCGGTCATGCAAGGCTTCAATTTCCTTCAAGACCTTTGCCGTCGGTTGTTTTTGTTTGGCAAATCTTTCTAAAATATGAAGACACTGTTTGTTTAAAGACCGGTTTTCATCCTGTGCCTCTTTTTTAATCTCTCGATAAACCTCATCGGGAATATCTCTGACGGTGATCACTGGCATTTTACCTCTATTTAAATGATTTAACCCTGTATAATGAAGTCATTGACTTCATTATACAGTCATTGACTTCATTATACAGTCATTGACTTCATTATACAGTCAAT
>JAOZRE010000274.1 GCA_029940215.1 bacterium
ACTGCGGCCGAATGGGATGCCGAGTTTTCTCATTTTCTGACGCAGGGTTCCCGGATTTAGACCGAGCAGTGATGCAGCCCCGGTGCGACCCTCGACCTGTCCGTTACACTGATGGAGTGTCTGTTTGATGGTATCAGCAATTACTTCATTCAACTGCCGGGGCTCTTCAGATATCGAGGCAGTGGCTTGTTCTGTTTTTTCCGGGCGGGATGGTGCCAGGTCGTCGAAGGTGAGGGGCTGTTCTCGGTTGATAATCAGGGCTCGTTCAACAACATTTTCCAGTTCTCTGACATTTCCCGGCCAGTCATGGGCAAGGAGTCTGTCCAGAGCTGTTGGCGTAATGCTTGGCATGTGCGGCAACATGAGTTCTCTGGACTTTTTGTGGATAAAGTGACGAAGCAGCAGCGGAATGTCAACTTTTCGATTTCTCAGTGGTGGTATGGTAATGGGGAAGACCTTCAACCGGAAGTAGAGATCCGCACGGAATTCGCCCTGCTGAATCATCTGAGTCAGGTTTCGGTGGGTGGCGGCAATAATTCGGCAGTTGACCTTGAGTGGCTTTTCGCCACCGACTCTTTCAATCACCTTGTCCTGGAGGACGCGCAATAGCCTGACCTGAGCCTCCAGGGGGAGCTCGCCGATTTCATCCAAAAATATCGTCCCGCCATCCGCCCTCTCGAATCGTCCCCGTTTGCGGGACAGGGCTCCGGTAAATGCCCCTTTTTCATGACCGAAGAGTTCGCTGTCCACCAGTGATTCAGAGATGGCACCGCAGTTTACCTTGATGAATGGTCCCTCTCTGCGGTCGGAACCATGATGTATGGCTTGTGCAATCACCTCCTTTCCGACGCCGGTTTCACCCAGCAGCAGCACAGGGCTTTTAATGGGAGAGACCATGTGGACCGCCTCCATAACATTTTTCAGACCATGTTCGTCCCCGATTACTTTCTGTTCGGTCAGTTTCAGCAATTCGCCTTCGAGATAGCGCTTGTCATCCATCAGCAGGTTTCTGAGGTGCTTAACACTGCGGTAGCGGATACTGTTGGTCAATGCAATTCCCAGTGGTTCGTTCAACAAGGTCAACAACCGGGCATGTTCGCGGGTGTAGATGACCTCCTTCTCACCCACAATAATCAGGGCGCCCATCCGCTTGCCAGAGAGTACCATTTCGATAACGATACTGGAGCCGCTGGGCCAGCCGAGCATCTCGAATATACCGGATCGCGGCATTTCCTGATGCTTGAAGTTGTTGATCGTGACCCGTGGGTCGGTGAAATCTGTCTTCAGACTGGCGATGTCTTTTTCCAGTGCCGGAACTTTGACTGGTAGGGTGTCACTGTGTTGAAGGCTGGCTGAGGCGATCATTTCATATGCCCGTTCGTCGGGCAGATAGATGACGAAACTGATATAACTTGCCGGGATGTAGTTTCGAATATATAAGAAACAATCCTTCAGGGCTTCGTTGATCTCAAGATTTCCGCAGATGCGCAGGGTAGCTTCCCTGAAAAATTTGTTTTCGTCTATGATCATGGTTTTGGCTGTCTTAAGGTTGTGCTGTCAACTGCTCTATAAGTCAGAAATCAATTATAACTATACTATTATATAGTTATATCTGTGCTATAGTATTAGTTCGACTTGAATGGGGCAATTGGAAAATGGAATAATTACAGAAAGTGGCACTATACCTTTGATTTAATGGGATTTGAAAACCAGTAGACGATCTGGCACTGTTTCTGCTACTAGGTAGGTCCAAAATAACAGTTTTTTACCAGGGACGGTAAGACTACTTTGTTGATGAAGGGTTGAACCGACCAGATTAAGGACCGACCATCAAACGGTCGGCAAATATTAAGGAAACACAGATTAAGGGGAGAAAAATTATGAAGACACGTATTACTGAACTACTGGGAGTTGAACACCCCATCCAGGTTGGAACCATGATGCACATCAGTGACGCTGAATTTGTGGCAGCTTGTGCCAATGCGGGTGTATTTGCCTGTATGGCGACGGCCATGTTTCCGGATGAAGCCACCCTGCGAGACGAGTTGAGCAAAGTCAAGAGCTTGACTGATAAGCCATTTGGCGTGAATGTATCACTTTTCCCAGGTCATGATGCTCGAACCGTGGACGTGACATTGGATATTGTGAATGAAATGGGTGTTAACATTATCGAAACAGCTGGTCGCAGTCCTCAGCCCCACCTTGAAAAGATCCGGAAAAATGGGGCAATCCATCTCCATAAATGCGCCCGGATTCGGGATGCTCTCAAGGTTGACGCTCTGGGAGTGGATATTATCTCCATTGTGGGTGCAGAGTGTGGCGGACATCCGGGCATGGAGGATGTCAGTACACTCGTTCTGGTACCGGAAGCAACCGCAGCAGTGAAGGCGCCGATGTTTGCCGGTGGTGGGTTTTGTGATGGTCGAACCCTGGCTGCTGGATTGGCATTGGGTGCTGAGGGTGTGATCATGGGCAGTCGCTTTCTGAATACCGATGAGTGCCGGGTTCATGCAAACACCAAGGAGCGATTTATAAATGCGGGCTTGACGGATACGATGGTCATTCAGAAATCCATCCACAGTCCGGTGCGGGTGCTGCAGAATGAGTGGGCATTGAAAATTCTGGAGATGGAAAACAGTGGCGCAACCCTGGAAGAGTTGCTGCCAAAACTGTCCGGACAGCTCTCCGGAGAGTCCTGGCTTACCGGTGGAGATGATGCGGTCTTTCCCTGTGGGCAGGTCATCGGTCGGGTCAAGGAGACCCTGTCCATCCAGGCGCTGGTTGATAAGATTATGGTTGAAGCGAAAGAGGTCCAGCAACGGGTGGCAGCTCTTTAATTTTCAGGTAGCAGAACCGGATTCCCGGTGGTTCGGTTCTGCCAGCTTTTCCCTTCTCAGCCCACCTCTTCGTTCTCCTTTCAAGGCTGCTGATTTCCAGCCCTTTCCAGCCTGCGCGGCTATTAAAGTTATGATTATTTGATCTAGATCAAAAAGATTAAACTCCGACTTGCTACTCTAAGATATAGTGTCCGCTTTTTGCGTTTCCCCAAGGCGGAACAGTTCTTGAAATAAGATTGCGGTCCGTTGGAGACAAATAATGAAATTTATCAGATTGTTAACCAGTGCAAGGGTCGGATTCAGGTTGCTGGTTGCAGTGGATGTGCTGTTGTTTGGCGTGGTAATGATGAATCTTCTGGCCAGGATGAAGGAACCGCCGGTGGAAGTGGTACCGCCGAAACCGGTGATTCGGGTGGAAGCCAAAAAGGCCCTGCCGGAAGATGTGCAGGTATCCATCATCGGCTATGGGGAGGCTGCATCCCTGAAAAGTGTGCGGGTTGCGCCTGCAGTGGCCGGCAAGGTGACACGAATTCACCCTGATCTTTCGGCCGGGCATTTTTTTGAAAAAGATACAGTGCTGTTTGAGATTGACAAGCGTGATTACATGACCGCATACAAGGACGCCAGGGCGACCCTTTCACAAATGACCAACACCATTGACCGCTTGAATAAAGAGCAACAAATTGCCGAAATGCGGCTGAAGAATCTGGTTCGAAACCGGGACCTGGCCAAGGATGAATTTGAGCGGATTCATCAACTATACACCAAAAGTAAAATTGGAACCCGGTCGCAGGTGGATGCGGCTGAGCGGTCATATAATGCCGCAGTTGATCAATTGGCGCAGATGACCCAAGTGGTTCAGACCTATCCGTTGCAGATCAAAGAGGTTGGCTATCGACAGGAATCGGCTAAAGCCGGCGTGTTCCGGGCCAGCACGAACCTCAGGCGTTGTTCTGTAAGAGCGCCGTTCAACGGTCGTATCAAGGATGTGACTGTTGAAGTAGGGCAGTATGTTGCCCCGGGACAGGGGCTTATGCTTCTGGTTGACGATAGTAGTCTTGAGATTGCGGTTCCGGTCGGTAGTACAGACGCGAGGAAATGGCTTCAGTTTGAAAACCGGGCTGATAGCGGAAAGACTAGATGGTTTTCTGCGTTGCAAAGGTTGCCAGTGACGGTCAGGTGGACGGAAGATGAAGCAGGGCATCGCTGGTCCGGTCAACTGGATCGCATCACCCGCTTTGATAAACAGACCCGGACCCTGACGCTGGCAGTCACAGTGAACAGCCAGCCTACGTCCGGCATGAAGGGAGCCCTTCCACTGGTAGAGGGGATGTTCTGTTCTGTCACTATTCCCGGAAAAGTGATGCGGCAGGTCTATCGATTGCCGCGGTGGGCTGTCAGTTTGAACGATACTCTTTTCATTGAGAGTAATGGGCGGCTGAAAACCATTCAGGTGACCGTGGCCCGAATTCAGGGTGACGAGGTGTTTGTCAGCGGCGGCCTGAAGACTGATGATAATGTTATCACGACCCGCCTGGTCAACCCGTTGGAAAATTCTCTATTGGAAATACTCACTCAGAAATAGATACCTCATGAAACAGATCATAGCGGTATATGCGCGAAATACCGTTTTTGCCAACATTCTAATGATCATCATCATCCTGTCCGGAATCGTTGCCGCCAGCAGTATGATTCGTGAGTTTTTCCCGGTGTTCTCTCTGGATATCATAACGGTGACCATTGTCTATCCTGGTGCGAACCCGGAAGAGGTGGAGGAGGGAATCAGCCGTAAGGTGGAAAGCGCAATCGAAACCGTTGAGGGTATCAAACAGTATACGTCCCGATCCAGTGAAAATGTCAGCGTTACCACCATTGAAGTGGTTGAAGGGTTCAGCGTCAATAAGGTGTTGGACCGTGTGCGGAGCAAGGTGAATGGAATAGCAACGTTCCCTGTGGATGCAGAAAATCCGATCATCACAGACCTCAGCACTCAGGAAGCGGTGATGTTCATGGGACTCTCCGGCGATATGTCAGAACGGCGGTTGAAGGAGTGGGCTGAATCCATGAAGGATGACATTGTTGCGCTTCCGGAGGTCTCTAATGCACAGGTCTTCGGTGTCAGAGGTTATGAAATTGCCATCGAGGTATCCGAAGAGACCTTGCGACGATATGGCCTGACCTTTGCCCAGGTGGTGAACACCATCAGGCGTGAAAACCTGAATCTGGCGGGTGGGACAATCCGCACCAAAGGGGAGGAGATCCGGATACGGACAGTGGGCCGCAAGTACACCGGAGAGGAGTTGAAAAGTATTGTCATTTTGGCCAAACCCAGTGGTGAGCTGGTGACACTTGATACGCTTGCAACAATCCGGGACGGGTTTACGGAATGGCCAGTGCTGGCCACCATAAATGGCAAACGGGCAGCACTGATCAGCATAGTGAAATCCTCAAAAGAGGATACGCTGATCATTACCAACGCCATGAGAAAGTTTATTGTCGACCAGCGGTCGAAACTGCCGGATGGCCCTGAGATTACAATTATATATGAAACCAGCGAGATGCTCAGGGCGCGCATCAATCTGTTGTTGAATAATGGTATTATCGGTCTGCTGCTGGTGTTTCTGATCCTGTGGATGTTTCTGGACCTCCGCCTTAGTTTCTGGAGCGGGATGGGAATTCCAATCTCCCTGGCCGGCGGGCTTGTAATCCTCTGGGGTGTCGGTGGTACCCTTAATATGATCTCCCTGTTCGGCTTTTTGACCGTGTTGGGGATTGTGGTGGATGATGCGATCGTTGTGGGAGAAGCCATCTTTTATCACCGCTCACAAGGAGAACCTCCTATCCAGGCTGTTATCGCAGGTGTCAGTGAGGTTGGAATGCCGGTCATTGCGGCTGTTACAACGACAATCGTGGCATTTCTACCCCTCGCTTATGTTGGCGGGATCATGGGGAAGTTCATTGCTATTCTGCCTGTTGTGGTAATTGCCTGTCTTTCTGTCTCGTTGATTGAGTGTCTGCTGCTGCTGCCGGCACACCTCAGCCATCTGCCGGACCCGCGCAAGGTGGTTGCCCAGCGCAATCGTATCTCGCGCTGGATTGGTTCTTTCCATGAATGGACCGCCAAGGGGCTGCTTTGGTTGATTAAATATTCCTATATCCCCTTTTTGAAAAAGGCTCTGTATTGGCGCTATATTGCCCTGAGTATAGCGATCTGTATTCTATTGATATGCATTGGTTTTCTCAAAGCCGGCATCATTAAATTTGAAGTATTTCCGGAAGTGGACGGCTTCATAATGACTGCCAACATCGAATTTCCTGCTGGCACTCCCACTGAAATCACGGAAAAAGCAGTTAAGCAAGTTGAGGAAGCCCTGGTGCGTCTGGATTCCAAAACAGTCACCAAAACTGGAGAACCGCTGCTTAAGGATCGTCTGGTAATAGTGGGCGGGGCAATCGGAGGTAATGCGAGTGGTCCACATCTGGGGGGTATCCTTGTCACCATGCTGGTATCAGAAAAACGGGGTATCCATACCAAGGACCTGCGAATCGCCTGGGAAAAGGAAACAGGAGCGATTCCTGGAATAAAAAGCCTGACATTTGGGGGAATGGGAGGGGGCCCACCAGGTGCGCCCATAGAAATATGGGTACAAGGCCGGGACCTCGATCAGATACTTGCCGCATCTGATGAATTGATTACTCGGCTGCGTAAATTTGATGGCCTGTATCAGATTAGCTCCGATTTTGAACCGGGTAAAAACGAAATTCGCCTTGAGCTAAAAAAGGAAGCCA
>JAOZRE010000603.1 GCA_029940215.1 bacterium
ATATGGGGCAGATATTTTAGAAATTATAACCAATGGCAAAGCGGTATCCTTTTGGTGTACGGACAGCTTCTCCAAGACCACCTGTGCTTGAATCGTCAAGTTCATAGGACTTTTCCCAGGAATAGAGTGAAACCATCATTCCTTCCATGGGGTGCCATCCGATTCCAATCATGTTCGTCACACTCTTTCTCTCCATGTCAGCCAGTTCCTTCTCTACTTCTACCTCATTCTGATAGGCAACCAGGAAGGCACCAAATTTCGCTTCTATTTCGGCATAGCTTTTCGACGTTGCTGCGTGTTTAGAGTCAATCTCACCCGATCCTGCCTCTTTCACCGATTCCGGAGATGAAACCATGGAGTACTCAAGCCTGAACTGAACATCGTCCGGATCTCCGCTCATCAGCCCCAATCCCAATACGGTATTGGTCCATGAGTTTTTTGCCACATCCCCTTCTGCATATCCAGCACTAGTATTGTATGATTCAAAAGTCCCCGCTTCACTGACAGACTCCAGTCCGGCTGCAATGAAGAAGATCTCACCCAACCTCATGGAGGCGGAAAGATTAGCTCTGGTTGTGGTGGTATCTGTCAATTCCTGCCACACGAATGCCGATCCTATCAACTCGACTTTGTTTCTAAGGTTTGTGTTTGAATAACCGAATCCTATAGAGGTTTCCTCAGTCACCATATAAGCCAGATTCAGGCTTTGAACCTTCTCTTCAGTATAGGTGTTAAACGTATTAAATGTGGGATTACCAAAGAGGTCCATCTCAACATCCAACATTCCACCATTGGTCAGATTCGTATACAGCTCTACTGCAAAGGCTTCTCCCCTGACAGAAGCAGATAGAAACGGTAGTGAATTATCACCATCTGGCCCTTCTCCGTCCATCCCTGCCTTTACAGTTCCTGACTCCGCACCGTTGTGCTCATTTTTTCCATCGGCACTAACACCTACCAAACTGACATTACTGTTATACCGCCATCCTGCCGCGGCCGAGCTGTAAGAATGAAAACTGGAATTCAAACGCGGTGTCGCTACCTGTGCATGGGCTGAGAGCGCAAAACACATGGCAAACGCAGAAAATATAAGCTTTTTTAACATCATTGTCCCTTCGTTTTGTTAATCAAATCACCCCCTTAATATTTTGGGGGTCCCTGTTTTTACACTATTTTAATAGCAAAAATGCATAGAGCATGCCGGACCAATTGATAGCGTACCCAGTAGAGGATAAAGCAGAAAGGTCTGTTTCGGATCGAAACAGACACGCAGGACAACAATGAAGGTGACTCTTATTTCCTGGAGACTTCTGGAAAAGTGATCAGTATAGTAAGAGGCAGGATTCGGTTCAGGAGCGATCCCAGGAAAAGGGGATCACATCCTCTATGTCATCCAGCCCAAGAGCCAACATGACCAACCGGTCGAATCCCATGGCGATGCCTGCACAATCGGGCAGCCCGTGGTTCAAGGCTGCCAGGAATGCAACATCTGCCGGAAACGGTTGTTTCTCAATCTTCTCTCGTAGCCGGTTTTCTTTCTCAAATCGTGAAGCCTGCTCCATCACGTCCGCCAGTTCATGAAAGCCGTTGCCCAATTCCATTCCTTTGTAAAACACCTCAAATCGTTCAGACACCAGTGAATTTTCCAGGTTAATGCGAGCCAGGCTTGCCTGGGAAGCGGGATAGCTATGAAGAACAACCGGCCGCTCAGTGCCCAGAGACGGCTCAATCAAGGCCCCCATCAGAAAGTTCAAGCGGTCGTCGTTGGAAATACCAGCCTCTGTCAAGTAACCAGGGGGCGACAGG
>JAOZRE010000029.1:0-4388 GCA_029940215.1 bacterium
TCATCTATTTCAATATTTGTTCTCATGTTATCTCCTCTCTGAGTGTGCTTAGGGTGTATTATACACATTCTATACACATTGTCAATTCCACCAACATCCGCCCTTAGGGATTTGGTGCTCATGCCACCCACTTCCTGCTATTGACTGCAAAATCCACAATCAACTCAAACACATTGTCGCATTTTTCCTTGAAAACAACCCGGTCATAGCTGTCGGGCAGGTCAGCGTCCAGCACCTCTTCCACCGCATTTTTCACCAGGCGCAGGGTCTGACCATCTTTCCACCAGTCCTGGACCCGAACTTTGGGATGTTCCTCCAGGAGACGGGTGATCAGGTGCTTTGCCGCCAGTTTGACCTTTTGCTCTTCAGCCTTCGTGAGCTTCTGTTTTTTAAGGGTGTCGTAGAGCTCCAATTCGTCTTCGGTCAACCCCTCCCTGACATGGCGCTCGTCTTCAGATTGCACCGACCGGGTAAACTTCAGCAGTTCCTCGAAATAGTTTTCGGTGGATGACGCCCCATCATTGTACTGCTCAATAATTTCCTGCAGCTTTTGAGCGAAGTCGGTGCGGGTGTGGTTTGCGTTCAGCATCTGCTGAATTTTTGTTTCGATAAAGGCCCTCATTTCTGCAATTTTGATATTTTTAAAAAGGGTCTTACCGAAATCCTCCCGCAGCTTATCGAAGTCGATTCTGCTCAGGTCCCAGGTTTTGCCCTTTTGGACAATCTGGTATTCCGCTTCATACTCTCTGACAGAGAATTTTTCGGCATTGTCCACCACGACACTTTCGTCCAGTAGCTCGGCAATTTTCCAGCTGACGCTGTCGATATCCGCCTGACTGACGTACATATCGATCACCCCTCTCAGATACTGAATCACCGCAATTTCCGGCCGGGAGGACTGCCTAAAGATTTCGGGTTTGCAGACCTCATAGAGTGAGGAAACGGTGTTATCGTATACATAGAAAGACTTTCGCCATTCATCCCGGCTCAGCAGGATATCGGCATACGCTTTAAACGCGGCGATATTCTTAAAGGTGTCGCCCTCGAATCCGATCGTCTGCAGGTCAACATTCCGTTCCCTGCAGAAAACCAGGGTTTCAGCAATGGCATCATCCAGCAGCTTGAACAGCTCGGATTTTTCCTTAACCGGCTGATCATCTCCCTCTTCTTCGCCCTGGGCATAATCCTTCAGGGCCTTCTTCATGTTGCGGAAAACGTTGTAGTAGTCCACAATTTCGCCATTCTTTTTCTCAATCAACGCACCGTTGTGTCCCTTGATCTGATAAGCTGCCACCCGATTGGCCCTGGCAATGGTCTGCATCAGTGTGTGGTCCTTCATCGGTTTATCGAGATAGAGCGTTGAGACAGTTGGGGCATCAAAGCCTGTCAACCACATGGCGCAGACAAACACAAGCTGCAAAGGGTGCTCGGGGTCTTTGAAGTTGTATTCAATATCGTGACCATGCTCATCCAACTGCTCCAGCCGTTTGGCGTGGAGATCAATATTCAACCCAGCCTTTTCCAGTTTTTCTTTATCAGCAGTGGGGTCACTGATAACCACCGCCATCTCAACCGATTTCATATAGTCGATGATTTTTTTGAAGCGACTCTTTTCGATGTCGTTGGCAGATTGATTGATCAACCCCCGCAATCGCTTGATTTCGGCTTTCCAGTTCGTCCGAACCTTGTCGTACATCTTGATCGCGGTGAACTTATCCAGCGAAATCATCATGCCCTTGCCCAGGTATCCCCGGCGTGGAAAGTGGTAAACGATGTCCCTGGCGATGGTTTCCAGGCGGTCGTCCCGTTTGATCACTTCCAACTCGGTGGAGAACTTCTTCTCCAGTTTTTCCTGTTGAGCCTCATCCAGGTTTTCGTCTTCCAACAGCTCGTAGAACTCTTCACCCAGCTCCTTATTCTGGATCAGGACTTCCGGTACGCGTTTTTCATAGTAGAGCGGGACTGTGGCGCCATCGTCCATGGCCTGCTGAAAATTATACTCAGAGACATAATCCCCAAACCAGCTACTGGTTTTTCGTTGTCTGCCCAACAGTGGAGTGCCGGTAAACGCCAGGAAGTGGGCACCCTCCAGTCCGGCGCGCATATTCTCCGCCAGGGATTTGTACTGGGTACGGTGGGCCTCGTCCACCATCACAATCACTTCCCGCCCGTCGTCGGCCAGCAGATGGGGATAGGTTTTGCCCTTGTCGTAACGGAACTTCTGGATCAGGGTAAAAACCACCTTCTTGTTCTGACCCAGAAATTTGCGCATCTCAGCAGCGTTGGATGGCTGGGCGGCGTCTTTCTCCCTGATGGTCTCGGTGTGCAGGAAATTGCGATAAATCTGGCCGTCCAGGTCTTTCCGGTCGGTCACCACCACAAAACTGAAGTTGCCCGTCACCTTGCGGAAGATCTTGCGGGCATAAAAAATCATGGAGAAGCTTTTTCCGGAGCCCTGGGTGTGCCAGAACACCCCCAGTTTACCGTCATGCTCACGACGGTTCAAAAAGCGGGCAAAGGCGTTGTTAACCCCCATGAACTGATGGTTTTGGGCGATGATCTTACCGGTTTGTTTATAAAAGAGGATGAAGTTCTCCATATAGTCAAGCAGCCTGTCGGGACGGCAGAGGCCGGCCACGGCATATTCCAGGCTGGTACCCTCATCAACGATCCTGCGACGATCCACCCTCTCTTTCTCATCATCCACCCGCAGCCAGTTGAAAAAGTGTTCCCATCCGGCCGTAAAACTCCCCACCCGTGTATCAATAGCGTTGGAGAGCAGGCAGAAAGCGTTGCTGTGGAAGAGTTGCGGGATATCGTGTTTGTAGTTGGCAAGGTTATCGTCGAAAGCGCTACGCAACTTGACGTTGGAGTTCTTCAGCTCGATAAAGACCAGGGGCAGGCCGTTGACATACAAAATCACATCCGGCCGACGGTAAGCAGCCCTGGGAGCCTGACCGACAGCCTTGATCCAGAGTTGGGAAACCGCCAGAAATTCGTTGGGAGCATTCTCCCCAACACTTGCATTGTCAAAATCAAGCAACTGCACATCTTCGAACTGCTTAACGCCCTGTGCATTCTCGAACTCAACTGGCACGCCGCCACGGATCAGGCTGTCCAGCTCACGGTTGGCAGCAATGATTGACATGGCTCCACGACGATCCATCACTTTTTCCACAACGCCGTCAATCACCGCTTCGGGTATCTCAGGGTTCAGCCGCAAACAGGCAGATTTCAGCCGATCACCCAGTATAACATCCCGTTTATCTGCACGTCCGGACCCGTCGGCCGAATCATCCGGCTTGACCGTGAGGCAGTTCAGCAGTTCAAAACCAAACTGCTGTTTCAGCTTCTGCAGAATGGCCTGTTCAATATCATCTTCCGAGATAAGATTTTTCGCCATAAGCGTATGTTATTCGAGGGACGTGATCATGCGTGCCCCTGTCTTTAAATCCCCCTTTAAAGGGGGTTAGGGGGATGTTGCTGTAATCAAGTCCGGAATCCAGGTGTATTTCATAGTTGTTAACCCCAATCATCAGACAATAAAAATTCGATCAGGTTCAGGCGCCGGATGCCGTCCACATCTTCACCGATGAATGTATCCAGGCTGAGGACGATTTTCGGGTAGTTGTCCTTGATTTTTTTCAGGACGGCAAACTCTCTGTCGATGGTCGCCGGGTGTGCCAGCAGGTAGGCCACCTGTATGTAAAGTTTTTGAGTCCCTTTTTCAGCGATAAAGTCAATTTCCAGGTCTCCCAGTTTTCCGATGGCAACCTGCCAGCCCCTTCGTTTCAGTTCCAGAAAAACAACATTCTCCAGGATGCCCGAAATGTCCTGCTCCCGGTACCCCAGCAGGGCATTTCTGAACCCGATGTCCCCCAGGAAGTACTTTTCATGCAGTTCCAACAGGCGCTTGCCCTTGATATCGTATCGCGGCACCTTGTACACTGCGAATGACGACAGCAGATGGGAAACATAGTTTTGGACGGTATCCACGGCAACGTTGATTCGCTGGGACTTCAGAAAATCAGAGACCTTCTTGGCTGAAAAGATGTTGCCGATATTATCAAATATAAAACGGGTGACATTTTCCAGCAGCGAGATATTGCGAATGTTGTTCCGCTTGATCACATCCTTCAGCAGGATCGTGCTGTAGAGTGCATTGATATACTGATAGACCACTTCCTCATTAAAGTCAAAATGATGCAGGGCAGGCAACCCGCCAAAACGTAGAAAGAGGCGGAATTCTTCCTCGGAGGTCCCACGTTGATCGTCCCGGAACTGCAGAAATTCTCTGAACCCGAGCGGGTAGATCGGGAACTCGATATAGCGCCCGGAAATCAGGGTGGATATTTCAAAGAAGAGCGTATCCGGTTACGCGGCGGCTC
>JAOZRE010000029.1:4398-22384 GCA_029940215.1 bacterium
GGGCGCTGGATCCGGTGATGTAAAGATCGAAGTCACCCTCGGAAAAAAGTGAGGTGATCGCCTTCTCCCAGCTTTCGATCTCCTGGATCTCATCAACAAACAGGTACTTTTTATCCTTGATACCGGAAAAGACCTGCTGGACGTACTCATAGAGATCCCGGTAGTCCCTGATGAAATCAAATTCCAGGGACTCCTTGTTGATATAGAGGATGTTCTGCTCCAGGACTGACTCGGCCGTCAGGTGCTCAATAACCTGTTTGACAAAATAGCTTTTCCCCGACCGTCGCATGCCGGTTATCACCTTGATCACCGGCTTGCCGATGAATGGTCGGATTTTGCCAGTGTATAAGTTACGAGTATACATACAAATCCTCGTATAAATATTAAAAGTTACGGGTATACCTGTAACTTTTAATATTTATACAGAAAAGTCAAGGTATAACCGAAACTTTTTACAACATCCTCTTCCAACATGCTGAGCGGGAACTGGATATCCAGATTTTCAACAGAGAGTTTGCCGGAGATTAGTCTTGGGAGCAGTATTTCCTTTGAAACTTCTAGGCTTTTGTTGATTTTCTGAAGATTTTTAATTTGATTCCAGACGTCAATCACCTTTTCACCAAACAGATCTAACAGTGCTGATCCTGGATTTAAAATTCTAAATCCTCTGGCAACACCAATTCCTATAAATTGCTGCGAAGCTCCCGGCGACATTAGAAGCAACTGTTCAATTATTGCTGGATTTTTTAGTACAAAAGATAAGAATAGGGAATAGTGAATTTTCTTCGGTCTAAAAATATAAATATTTTTCACACTATAGTTGAGTCTGCTCCGAAAAGCCTGAATATCGTCACCCCGGCACCGCAAAAGGTTCAGAAAACCTGCTGACAGTTCAGGTTTACATTGATACCCTTAGGGATCGTACAAAAATAACTTGGGTTTTTGACAACGAAGAGAAGAGATTGTTATGACAACGCGAATCACCATTCTGGGCGCAGGCCCCGGCGGCTACATCGCCGCTGTAAAAGCAGCTCATCTGGGAGCAGACGTTACCATTATCGACAGCCAGCAGGTAGGTGGCACCTGTTTGAACTGGGGCTGTATCCCGACTAAAACCATGAAATCCTCTGCAGAAGCCATGGAGATAGTTCGGCGGAGCTCGGAGTTTGGCATTACCTCCAGCGGGGAATTCAGCGCGGATATGCCAGCCATCATCGCCAGAAAGGACAAGGTGGTTAAGACACTGGTCGGGGGTATCGAAAAATTGCTCAAAAGCAACGGGATTAGCGTCATCCGGGGAAAGGGATCGGTGCTGTCTGCCACCAGCATCAAAGTCGAAACACCGGAAGGAGAAGAGATCATGGTAGAAGGGGACAAACTGATCCTGGCCACCGGCTCCAGGGTGATGAACCTGCCCGATTTTCCATTTGATGGGCAGTTCATCATCTCCTCTGATGAAGCATTGTCCCTCGATAAGGTTCCCGAAGAGATCCTGGTGATTGGTGGTGGGGTTGTCGGAGCCGAATTCGCTTTTATCCTGGACGCTCTCGGATCCAACGTGACAGTGGTGGAAGCCATGGACCGGTTGCTACCGCTGCCATCAATAGACGGCGACACCTGCAAAATCCTTCAGCGGGAGATGAAGAAGCGAAAGATCAAGCTCCATGTCAACAAAACAGTTGTTGAGACCCAAAAAACAGCAGACGGTAAAATCAAGGTGGTTATCGGCCCCTCACCATTTCTGAGTGAGGTCAGCGAAAAGGACATGAAGACAGTGGAGATCACCGTGGACAAGATTCTGGTTTCCGTCGGTCGGACCTACAATTCGGCTGGCTTCGGCCTGGAAGACCTTGGCCTTGAGATACATGACAGGGGCTGGATTCCAGTGAATGACCGGCTTGAAACCAATATCCCCGACGTTTATGCCATCGGAGATGTACTCGGACCCGAACGCATCATGCTGGCGCATGTCGCTTCTGCGGAAGGGATCATAGCAGCTGAAAACTGTATGGGAGCAAGCAGGGAAATGGACTACCGGGTCGTGCCGAGTGGGATATTCACCTTTCCGGAAATCGGGTGTGTCGGCCTCTCCGAAGAGCAGGCAAAAGAGCAGGGACTCAATTATCGTGCTGACAGCTTCAACTTTAGGGGATTGGGCAAGTCCCAGGCGATGGGAGAAATTGCCGGCCATGTCAAGATCATATCCGATGTCGGAAACAGTCATATTCTGGGTGGGCATATCATCGGTCCTCATGCCACCGACCTGATCGCTGAAATCGCCCTGGCCATCAAAACGGGAGCGACAGTCAAGGAGGTGGGTGACACCATTCACCTGCATCCGAGCCTGTCCGAAGCAGTCATGGAAACGGCGGACGCCGCCCAGGATGAGTGCCTGTACCTGCCGCCACAGAAATAGACAGCAGGTAGGCAGGCAGAACGGCTGATCCGCCCTTTTAATTGTGGAAAATTATCCGCTGAGCGCGTATAATAAAGGCAGCAGTAAGTTTGTTGTGAATGCAACCTGAAACTTAACCGCTAAGCCCCGGAGGCAAAATGCCTGACTTCACTTTTACACAAACCGTCATTGCGGTTGTCATCGTCCTTTTTTTTGTTTTGTTTTATCTTCGACGTTCCTGGTTTTGGTTCTGGAAAGTGACTAAGCTCTTCAAGCAATTCGAAGATCTCGAACAGATCACATTCGATACAAATCATGAGGTCAAAGAGTTAAACCGGAAACTGACCGAGCTGATCTCTTTGCTGAACGAAAAAAAGTAGGCGGATGTCGCCTATCCTCTCAGAAGCCCAAAAAAGGGCCTTGTCACCGATTGTGCTTTTCAGGCCAACCGGTTAGACAATCTTTAAAATTGAATAGTGCACCCTTGATTTAGAAAAGCTGGCAGCCATGCCCTAATCCCTCTATGGGAATTGACACTTAAAAATTAGCTCAGGAGACACGTTTGAGTAATCGCAAAGAAATACATGACAGAGTACTGAATGCATCCAATAAGGAAGAGCTCAGGGATGTATACAGTGAATGGGCCGACAAATATGACCATGACCTTTTGAATGAAATGGGCTACGTTGCGCCGGTGGTGGCCGGGAAGTTGCTCCTGGAGTATCTGGATGACAAGACCGCCCACGTGATGGATGCTGGATGTGGTACTGGACTCGTAGGTGAATTTCTATACCAGAAAGGCTATCTTAATATTGAGGGTCTTGACTATTCTGAAGAAATGCTGGAAAAGGCCAGGGAAAAAGGCTTTTATAAGAAACTTAGTCAGGGTGATCTGTTGGCCCGACTTGATATCACTGAGAATACCTTCGACGCTATCATCAGTGTAGGTACTTTCACCTGCGGACACGTGGGCCCCGCAGCTCTCAACGAACTGGTCCGGATCACAAAACCTGGCGGATTTATCTGCATTACAGTGCGCGACCAGGCATGGGAAGAGGACAACTACCACGCAGAAATGAGTCAAATTGAAAAAAATGGCCTCTGGAAACTACTGGAAGAGCGCACCGAAGACTATATCCAGGATGACAGCTCCAGTTGTAAAGTCTGCCTCTACCAGATTACTGCTTGAGCCATGCTTACCCATCGCACCCCAAAAACAAATAAAACGAATCCGCACCCAAAGGGTACGGTATTGCTTTGCCCCCTTGAAGGGGGCTGTAAGGCATTTTGAAGCAATCACAAATCTCAGAAGAACCTAACTCCCCCTTTCAAGGGGGGATTTTGTTGCACCAGGCAGAGCCGAATGACTCTGACCCCGCCCAAAGGACGGGGTTTTAAAACAGAAATAAAACAGAAAAAGCGACCTGGGAGATATCACAGGAAGGCAACAAGATCACCTTTAAGAAAGGTGACTCGACTTGGTCTGCGGTGGGATCCGGTAATACCATCCGAGTAGCCAAGGCTTATATGGGTAAAGTCACAGTATATGGTTACAATTTGATAGTTAATCAGGATGCCAACGTGATTAAAGGAAATATCAGCTGGGACTACGATGGTGGTGTTTGCTTCGGTATTTCAAATGTTACCTATGAGAAACAGTAACAACTAAAATTTGCTACGCACACACTGACGTCACACTTAATTGACTGTGCGCCCTTGATATGACACGGATAAACGCTTCTTCCCTGTATTTTAGCGTTCCGTGTCTATCTGTGTCCCTCCTGATTTCTGCCTGACCCTCAAACGACTCTTCAGAATCTCCGCTATCACTTTCATTTCTCAGGAACAGGACGGAGCGACATCTGTTAATCTTCGGTATCGCAGGTAAATACAGTATCGTTATCCAAGGCAGACGAAGAATCCCGAATTGGAGAGCTTGATCCCGGTTCATGTGGATACGATAGAAAAGGTTGTAAAAAACTAATTATTAAAGGTGGGAGATCGTACTTGGCGAACTGAAGTGACACTTGATAGTATCATTAAAACAACAAGAACCTATTTCAGGCACATCAAACGATCTGGGGAAAATGAAACTGGCTGATAACGAGAAGAGTAAAAAACTTCTGAAGCTTCTGGAGCAAAAACGCAAGGTAGAAGAACGAAGGCGGAAGATCACTGAACAGATTCGAGTTGAGGAAGACAGGATCAGATCGAAATTAGGCAGAATGACTCATATTGGGAAAAAAAATTATCAACAAATGAAAAAAGCGTACCAATTGCGTCAGGATGGGGCTACGTTCATTGAGGTAGGAAAAATCCTGGGCCTTACAGCCTCACAGGTGAGTAAACTGTGTCAAATATATTCAGATTTTTTAGAGGTTCTTGAAAAAAAGAACAATGAGTGAAGTATATTATTTTGCGCACCTGATGTGACATATGGCCGGGGTGCGTTTGATGGTTGAAAATTAAATCACTCTCACCAGGGAATAAATGGATTCCAGAGAGCGTGTTAAAAGGGCGCTTAAATGCAGGAAACCGGATCGAATACCCAGGGCTCTGGGTTTCTTCCCACAGACGTTTGATGAGGTGGCGCTTTCTGACACTGAAGGGCCTCTTGGTTCCATCCGGTCCCTGACTGAACTGGAAGGAGTATGTCCTTCCCGATTTGACACATCCTGACCGCTACAAGGGGATGGAAAAACAGGTTTCCCAATGGCATGAAGAGGGGCTGGCCGTGGATAAATAGGGAGGGAACCCTTCCTGAAGCAGAACCCTGTTGTATAGCAGGTTACCACTTCGATTTAACAGCTATCGAGCATTTTCAGCAGTTCAACCAGTTGACCATCCCGTCCAAGCGTTTCCCTTTAATGTAGAGGAAACGCGTTATCGAGAAGTCGTTACAACAGGCTCGACGGTATTTCGACTGTTTTGGTTCTCAAGTATTCTCCCAAAGCCTTGGCTTGTGGATCCATCCGGGTTGATGCCGAGACACCATCTCCAAGCAGTCCCTTGACATAGAAGTTCAACGCCAGCAGGTTGGGCAGTTCGTACCGTTCAATCTCAAATCCGGCCATGTCCGGCAGAACCTCTTTGAGTTTGTCGACGGTTAGAAAAGAACTGAGAAACGCATAGGATTCCGGTGTCTTTCCCCAGATGCCCAGGTTGGCGTTTCCACCTTTGTCGCCGGAACGCGCTGCGTACAGGTTTCCAAGTGGTGCAACTGTAGTCGCACCAGAAGGCACAGCCGGTATATCCACTTTTACCGGTTCAGACGGTGGTACGGTTCCGTCTGACACAATGGCTGCGATATCGAAGGCCTTCCCCTCTACAAATACCTTCTGGGTTATGGCTGACTGCGATATCAATGTTGGCCAGTGACGTATGACCGGACCTCCTTTTCCCGGGGGAGAGGTCATTGCCATACCCGGCACGCTGCAAAGGGCGAGTTCAACAAACTTGCTGGAGAAGGAAGCCACTTTTTTCGGGTCCGGGTCGGTTACTGCTATTCTCACATAAGCAAAGGCTTCTTCATTGGTGGGCGGGTTTTCTTTATCCGACCTGATCAGCTCAAAATCAACCGATTCGAACTGCTCCTTCCCACCAAGATTTGTAAACAGGGTATCTTCCAGAATTCGGGCTTTCTTTTCGATATCTGTTCCAGCCAACAGCAGGGTCGTCGCGTTCTTATGCCCTCCCAGGTTGTTGATGCAAACCTTGGTAGTCGCTGGAGGCGGCTCACCCTGTACACCTGTTATTTCGACCCGATCCGGTCCCTGTTGGGAGATGTTGATGGTATCGAACCTGGAAGCAACATCCGGCGTTAGATATTTGGGCTCCCTCACTTCATACATCAACTGGGCAGTGACAGTCCCGACCGATACCAGGCCACCGGTTCCCGGGTGTTTGGTGATGACAAAGGATCCGTCATCATGCATCTCGGCAATGGGAAAACCCATATTGTGGTAGGATGGTATTTCATCCACAAAGGAGTAGTTTCCGCCACAAGCTTGTCCGCTGCATTCGATGATGTGTCCTGCAGCAGCTGCCCCGGCCAGTTTATCCCAGTCGTTCTTCTGCCAGCCAAAGTGCCAGGCTGCGGGCCCCATCACGACAGCAGCATCAGCCAATCGACCGCCGACGACGATGTCAGCTCCTTCTTCCAGGGCCTTGACAACTCCCCATCCGCCGAAATATGCGTTGGCAGTCATGGGCTGGGCTTTGGTATCCTTCAAAAGTGCACCTGTATCGAGGTGTCGGAATTCTTCGCCCTGCTCCTGTAATTCACCCAGCCTTGGCATCAGGTTATCGCCCTCGATGTAGGCAATTTTTGGATTAAGTCCCAAAGTCTCGGCTACTTTTTTCAACTCGTCAGCCAGGGCCTTTGGGTTGAGGCCCCCAGCGTTGGAAACCACTTTGATCTTTCGGTCCATGCACTCTCCCATCACCATTTCCATCTGCTTTAAAAAGGTGTGAGCATAGCCTCTGTTGGGATCTTTAAAGGTTTGCTTGAGGAGGATGGCCATGGTCAGTTCGGCCAGGTAGTCACCGGTCAGCACATCAACGGGTCCACCCTCAATCATCTCTTTGGCGGCGGAAAAACGATCGCCGAAAAACCCGCTGATATTGGCGATGATGAATTTTTCATTATTCTTGCTCATAGGTTGTCCTCTTTTATTTTTTTTTAGATCCCTGTCCGCGTTCCACCGGTTCCAGGGATATTTGGCAATTCTTTTTTGCAGTTCTTTTTTAAGCGTTTGTGAGTCAGTTCACCAATGAATCTGACGAAGAATTTGGAGAGGGTGGTGCTTCGGCAAGTTTGATTAGCAACTGCTTGCCTTTTACCTGATCGCCAATGGATGTTAAAAGCGATTCCACAGTTCCGCTAAAAGAGGCCTTTATCGGATGTTCCATCTTCATGGCCTCAAGCACGATCAACGTCTGGCCAGCTTCAACTTCTTCGCCCTCTTTCACCAGGATATTGATGATTGCCCCGTCCATAATGGCTTTGATTTCGCCGCTGCCTGCTCCGCCTGCAGCCTCGGCCGGAAGATAGGTCTGATTTTCAAACAGAAAATGACCGGCGGTGTCATCCAGGTAAAGCTTATTGTCGTCAACCGTGAAACCAGCTTTTTGGCGAACACCGTTTTCAGTATATGTCAGCGTGGTTGCTTCAAGAGAAACAAATTCCATCTCTAATTCCTGATCCATGGCAATGACTTTGAATCGACTACCGTCACACTTTAGAGTCACCTGTAGCTGCTGGTCATCCCATAGGATTTGGTATAGATAGCTATACCCTGCCGGCTTATACCAGGCGGTATTCACAGTGACGTCGGAATTCAAGCTGTATATGGCCATAGCCGCCAACGCCAGGGTTTTTGGTGTTATTCCTTCTGCAGACATGCTGATATCGTCGCTGAAATGCTGCTCGATAAAAGCGGTGGTGGCCTCCCCATTGGCAAAAACCGGGTGCCGGATAATCCGTTCCAGGAACAGCTTATTGTTGTTCAAGCCCAACAACGCCATATCCTGAAGAGCAGAGGCCAGGCGGCGGCGTGCTTCGTCACGATCTTCGCCATATGCGATTACCTTGGCCAGCATGGGATCGTAATGAGGGCTGACCACCTGGGTTGTCTGAATCCCGGTATCAACCCGGATCCCGTCTCGTTCCGGAATATCCCAGGCCAGGATTTTCCCTGTTTGTGGCAAAAAATTGTGGCGGGCATCTTCGGCGTAAATACGAACCTCGATGGCGTGTCCTTTGAGTGTTATCTCATCCTGGGTCAGCGGCAGCGGTTTGCCCTCAGCCACCTTGATCTGCCAATCAACCAGGTCCAACCCGGTAATAAGCTCGGTTACCGGATGCTCAACCTGCAGCCGGGTGTTCATCTCCAGGAAGAAGAAATTCCCTTTTTTATCCACTAAAAATTCGACCGTACCGGCACCGCGATAGCTGCAAGCCTTGGCTGCATTGACCGCCGCATCACCCATGTGCTGCCGCAGTTCCTCATTCACAAATGGGGAGGGCGCCTCTTCCACTACTTTTTGGTGGCGGCGTTGAATAGAACAGTCCCGTTCTCCAAGATAAACCGCGTTACCATGGGTATCGGCAAAAACCTGAATTTCAATGTGCCGCGGTTCGATCACCGCCTTTTCCAGGATCAGCTCTCCACTACCAAAGGCGTTCTGCGCTTCGGAGCGGGCTGTGGCCAGGTTTTCCCGCAGTTCGGAGGCTTCGAAAACCAAGCGCATACCACGACCACCGCCACCGGCGGACGCTTTTACCATCACGGGAAACCCCATCTTATCCGCTTCGGCCTGCAGAACAGCGTCAGATTGATCCTCACCCTGGTATCCTGGGATGCAGGGGACTCCCGCTTCCAGCATGGCAATTTTTGAGAGGCGCTTGCTGCCCATAAGCTCGATGGCTTGGGCATCCGGACCGATAAATACAATACCGGCCTGTTCACAGGCCTTGGAAAAATCTGCGTTTTCAGATAAAAAGCCGTAACCGGGATGAATCGCATCGGCACCGGTTCGTTTGGCAGCATCCAGTATTTTGTCAGCCACCAGGTAGGATTCACTCACTGCCGGCGGGCCGATGCAGACTGCTTCATCAGCCATCTGAACATGCAGGGCGTCGGCATCGGCTTCGCTGTATACCGCGACCGTCCGGTATCCACTGTTTTTGGCGGTGCGCATAACCCGTACCGCGATTTCTCCCCTGTTGGCGATTAGTATTTTGTTTATCATTGTCTTGTCCTTGATTTTATGTGTTACCATTTGGTTTTGACTTGTTGTACCCGGATATGATTGATGGGTATCTCGTTTTAATAAAACAGTTACATTCTGCCGACACCAAAGGTATTGGGGTTCACAACCCGTCTTTTGGCTTCCAGGCAGACATCCAGTACAAAACCAAGGACACTGCGGGTATCCCGGGGATCAATAAGTCCGTCGTCCCACAGCCGTGCTGTATTGGCCAAAGCATGAGAGCGGTCTTCCATGTCCTTGCGGGTATCAGCTTCGAGTTGATCCAGAAAAGCGTCATCCACCATATCCGCCTTTTTCATACGGGCTTCTGCCACCTGCCTTAATACGCTGCCTGCCTGAACGGGTCCCATGACCGATACCACACTGTGTGGCCAGGCAAACACTAAATCGGGCTCCATGCCTCTACCGCACATGGCATAATTTCCAGCACCATAAGATCCGCCAACCACAACCGATAATTTTGTGACGCGTGAATTGGTAACGGCTTGAATCATTTTAGAGCCGTGTTTGTTAATACCGGCTCGTTCCGGCTCGGTTCCCACCATAAAACCCGTTGTATTATGTAAGAAGAGCAATGGTGTCTCGGATTGATCGCAGAGCTGGATGAATTGTGTGGTTTTGGCTGCCCCATTGGCAGTGATCGGGCTGTTATTGCCGATGACGCCGCAGCTGTTGCCATGTAATTCGATAAAACCGCAGATCGTCCCGTTGTCATATTCCGGCTTGAAATCCAAAAACTCGGAGCCATCGGCAATCCGGGCAATAATCTCTCGAACGTCATAAGGCGTTTTGGGATCAACCGGAACCACACCAATCAATTCATCAGGGGAATACAGCGGCTCTTTGTAAGACTTTTTTTCAACCACCGGCAGGTTCTTGTTCCACTGTATTTTACCCATGATCTCCCTGGCGATCCGAATGCCGTCAGCGTCGTTCTCTGCCAGGAAGTCGCAAACGCCGGATATCGAACTGTGCAGCTCAGCTCCACCTATCTCCTCATCAGTCGCTATCTCTCCTGTAGCCGCCTTTAACAAGGGTGGGCCTGCCAGGTAAACCGTCGACTGCTTTCGGATCATCACGATGTAGTCCGACAGGCCGGGCTGATAAGCGCCACCTGCCGTGGCGCTGCCGTGTACAACTGTTATTTGGGGGATACCAGCTGCGGACAGCCGGCACTGGTTCGCAAAAATGACACCGGATGTACCAAACATATCCCCCGCCTCCCTGAGATCGCCTCCGCCACTCTGGGCTAAAACCACCAACGGCATTTTCTGGCGAAGTGCCAACATCTGTATTTTGACTCTTTTTTCGCCGCCAAGACGGGTCAAAGTCCCTCCTTTGGTTAAAAAATCATCGGCATATATGGCACAACGGGTGCCTTCCACGTATCCAATTCCACCGATACAGGTACCGCCTGCAGCTGATCCGTCCGTGTCATTGCCCTGCATATAACCAGCCAGTGTGTACAGCTCCAGAAACGGTGTCCCGGGATCCATCAACAGGTTTAGTCGTTCGCGAGGGCTGATATAGCCTCTTTTTTTATATCGTGGAATTTTAGCTTCCGCCGTTTCGATGACACGCTGTTCAATTGCACGGACTTCATTGACGCCGGCTGTCATTCGCTCAGTATTCGCTGAAAACTCTTCAGACTGAGGATTAAGTTGAGATTCAAAAACTGGCATATTAATTCCTTTTTTTTGGTTGCTGTGTTGTCTGTTAATTAATGTTGATTGATTACATTAGAGTTTATCGGCCCGTAAAATCGGGTTTGCGCTTTTCCAGAAAAGCTGTGATGCCTTCCCTGGCATCTTCAGTTGATGTGACTTCCACCAGTTTTTCCGAAAGGAAATCAAGTGCATCATCCAGGGACATATCGGCTGCTTGATAAAATGCCTCTTTTCCCATTTTCATGCCGACCGGGCTCTTCCCCGCTAAAGTGCTTAATACGGTTTGTACTTCACTGTCCAGCTGATCCGCAGGAACAACCCTGGTTACCATCCCCATCTCCAGAGCCTGCCGAGCACTCAGACGATCACCGAGAAGAGCCATCTCCATCGCTTTTTTACGGGGCACATTTCTGAAAATCATGGCCCCGATCATCATGGGAAAGAGACCTACATTTACTTCGGGGGTTCCAAACTTGGATTCCTCTTTGGCGATCACAATATCACAGCCCAGCATGAAGCCAGTCCCACCTGCCAGGCAGTATCCATTGATCCTGGCAACCGTCGGTTTCGGAAAACCGGCAATTCGCTTCAGCAGGTCCGCATACCTCTGGAAAGGGTTCGTGTCGCTACCATCAGTCATAGCGCCACTCAAGTCAGCTCCTGAACAAAATGACTTGTCCCCGGCACCTGTTATACAGACAGCCCTTACATTGTCGTCCTTTTCCGCAGCGTCCAGATATTCGAAAAACAGCTCAGTTACCTGAGCGCTAATGGAGTTGCGCGCTGCTTCACGATTAATCGTCATCCAGGCAGCCTGGTCCTTCACTTCATATAACAAGTCTTTATCAGTCATGGTTTTTTCTCCTTCTTATTAGCCCCGATGAAAAAAACTTTCACTACAGCAACACCGAGATCATGGGAAATGATTGTCGCTCAAAATATCAGGCAAAGAGCCGTTTTATTTGACTTGTCATTCTCAACTGCAACGAACATACCGATTCAGTTAATTTACTTAATATGCTGTTTTAATACCATTATACATATATTAAATAATAGACAGCCGGCCAAATGTCCAAATAATGAATACTTATGTGTCTATATATTGACATTCTTCCTTGACTAGTATTCCGTTTTGAAGGCATGATGCGAACTAAAGCACCTTATTTTCCTATACAGGTTTATTTATACAATAAATTAAGCAGGTTATAGCGTCCTATAATATAAACCAACGGACAATAAATTCAGAAACAGAAGAACCGCAAAATCAATTTTGACGAAATATTGACAAATAGGACCTTGCCGTAAAGTTACCTCTTACCCTGGATTTGACAGGATACCGCCCGGATCAGAGCTTTGAGAGGGGTTGGTTCGAGCGAAGTTAAGCGGCAGCATTGAGCACGAGCCAACCCCCTTTTAATGCGGTTTACACCACAGGTCTTTTATAACAGCTGAGAATTAAACCTAAACAAGAAATTTCAATTTAGTTGGAGTCTAGTGTTATGAGCATCCATTTATCAGATTTTACACAGGAGCAATGGCTTTATTTAGCAAATCTGGAAGTTTGCGGGGTTCCTATTCCGGTTTCTATTTGCTCCAGCCTGACACCGCTAAAATCCAAATTGCTGGTTCATTTACTGGAACAGTCGGAGGCCGAAGGATGGGTACACATAACTGAAGATGACCTGATCGGCCTGTCCGAAACACTACCCGAAAGCATTCGGTATGAATTTCAACTGCTGAACACCCCGGATCGTATAGCAGTGTTGTTGAACAAAATTCGGGCAAGGAAGCTATATAATCAGATGGACAAACGCGCGATGATCAAGTTGCTGTCGGATACCGGAAACAACATGGAAGCGTCTGAAATGGAGACAGACCTTGCCCACTCATTCCTGGCAAAAGGAGACCATGATCTGGCTTACCAGTATCTCGGGCGAGCAGTCCGGCGCTTAAATCATCATATTACCAATGGCAGAACCGGGGGAGAAGCGCTTTTTCTGAAGTCCGTTTTGGAGTTTTCAAACCTTTCATTCGTAGTGGGAAGAGGCATGCGCCCCCTGTTAAGCTATTTACAGACCGCCGTCGAGCTTGCGGAATCCTTTGGTGATCAGCGCTTTTCAGCTTTGGGCAACCTGCATCTGGGGCGGTTGGAAGCCTATTTCGGAAACAATGTCGATGGGGAAAAGCATCTTAACATTGGGAAGAAAAAGGTGGAGTCCCTGGGGGACACTGATATACTAAAGGCGGCGGCTGAGCTTCTCGGTTTTTATTACACCCAGAAGGGGCAATTTGATAAAGGCATTGTTCATTTTGAAAGAGCTGAACAGAATTTTATTCAGAATGAAGACCAGTTGTTATTTTATCCAGTGATGTTGTGGTACTTCGGTATATCTCTTTTTATGACTGGCCGGACCGCTCGGGCTCTCGGACTTCTAAAAAATTACTGGTATCTGTCCGAAACCAAGGGTTGGCCAGGCATTGCGCTTATCACCAGAGCAATTTTGGGATTGGTGCTGGCGGTCATTCGAAAGCAAGATGACGCTGTTTACCATGTCAAGGCGGTCATCAAGGAATCTCTTGCAAGTAACAACGAATATGCCCTCTTTATCGCCAGGTCGGGTCTGGCAATTTATCTTTATTCGAAAAACCAGGTTGAACAGTCTTATCGTACGTTGATAGCAGCGTTTGAAAAAGAGAAAGAGGCCACATCGGCACCTGCCTGGACAGCCCTTTTTTGTATGGAGTTGATGATAGAGTTTTACCATCTGGGTTTTGAGCAGGTGTCACAGGTATGGAATTTTGAAAACATGCTGACCTGGGAAAGCGGTGTCATGAGCGAATCCCATCCGTTCAAAGCGCTGTCTTTAAGATGGAAAACCGATCAAAGGGTAAAAAATGGAGAACCCACATCCAGTGTAAAAAAGGATCTGGAAACCATTAAAGACGAACTTGAGCGCGACGGTTTCAAGTTTGCGCTGAACAACACGATGATCTCATTGGTCCGCCTTTACCTCCGTGACGGAGAAACGGAAAAAGCAAAAGAGCTGGCGCTTGAGGTACTCCAAAATGCTGAAATAATGTGTTTGGGACGTGACTTTTTACCGCCGGAACTTCACGAGTTACTCAAGATCGAAAATACCACCCCAGACACGCTACACACTTTTCAAATCCGTGTTGAACAATATTTCAAGCTGTTAAGTGAACTGGATAATCCGGATGATGAGAACAGTCTGTTTTATGAAATGATTGCCAAATTGCTTCAGTTTTTCGGGGCAGAGCGGAGTGCACTATTCAGGATTGAGACCGGGAAACCGAACCGGAAACTACAGTTTTTAAGCGGGTGTAACCTGACCCGGCAGGAAACGGAATCAAAGGGTTTCAACAATGGAATGTCTCTTATCCAAAGAGCTTACAAAGAAAAACAAATCATTGTTGAATCTTTTGATACCGATATAAAAAATTTCAACCGTTCAAAACCAAAAGCAGTATTGGTATTCCCCATCAACATGGGGACTGATGTACAGGGAGTCGGTTATTTTGAAAACTCATTTGTACAAAGCATGGTTGATCATATACCGCTACCATTTATTGAAATTTTCACTGATCATTTAGCCAGAGATGTCCGAGTATCGCAACATCTGATTCGACTACAGACAGAGGTCAGCCGGTTTCGATCATTTAAAACTACCCAATTCGTCGAATCCGAAAAAGAAGCCATTATTACCAGCGACCCAAAAATGGATGCGATGTTAGCTAACGCGCAAATAGCGGCTCTTTCAGAGGCAACCTTGCTGATAACAGGCGAAACCGGGACCGGCAAGGAACTGTTGGTTAATCGAATCCACACGACAAGCAATCGCGCGACCGGCTCATTGATCACCGTGGATGCAACCACCATCCCTGAAAACCTTGTGGAAAGCGAACTGTTTGGTCATGAGAAGGGCGCATTCACCGGTGCGGTTCAGCGTAAGCAGGGAAAAATCGAACTGGCTCACGAAGGCACCTTGTTCATTGATGAAATTGGGGAACTACCGCTTCCCGCACAGGCGAAGCTTTTGCGGGCCTTGGAAAACGGGAGATTTTACCGTGTCGGGGGAACACAATTCATCCAGTCTGACTTCAGGCTGGTGGCCGCCACCCATCGAGATCTGGCCGAAGAAACGGCCGCCGGTCGGTTTCGGCAGGATTTGTACTACCGTTTGAATGTCATAGCCTGTGAGTTACCTCCCCTGCGCGAAAGAGGAAAGGATATCATTTTGTTGGCCAACCATTTCCTGGAAAGGTACTGCAAACAGTACGGACTTCCCGAGATGCGATTCGATTCTGTTGATGATGCAAAAATGATGGCCTACTCCTGGCCGGGCAATGTGCGTGAGCTGAAGAATATCATTGAACGTGCTGTAGTTTTATCCAACGGCAACAAACCTTCTCTTGATCTCCCCAACATCTCACGAATATCGGATGCCGAAGTTTTTTTGGACATGCCAAGCATGGAAGAAATGCAACGACGATATATTCAAAAAGTCCTGGGAAAAACCAATAACCGCATCAACGGCGCCGCCGCCATATTGAAAATGAAACGAACAACGCTTTACGCCAGGATGAATAAGCTGGGCATCCGCAGAAATAGAGGACGTTGAAATTTTTCAAGCAGCCGCTTGATGTCCATTAAATTGAAGTGCATACTCGTAATAATATAAAAAGGGGGTGGAGGTAAATTTATTTCTGTTTTAAAACCCCGTCCTTTGGGCGGGGGCAGAGACATTCGGCTCTGCCTGGTGCAACAAACTCCCCCCTTGAAAGGGGGAGTTAGGTTCTTCTGAGATTTGTGATTGCTTCAAAATGCCTTACAGCCCCCTTCAAGGGGGCAAAGCAATACCGTACCCTTTGGGTGCAGATTCGTTTTATTTATTCTGAAAAACGGTTTCTCATAAGAGTTGTTTTGAAATGATATCCTTCCCAATTTCGTGGGTTTTACCATCGGTGGTCTGTTCAATTTTGTCAAACAAAGAACCCCCGTTTCTGTCTAGTGCCCCCCTGCCTCTGATTTAACCCTGGTGGTCGACTGATACGAAGAGAGCACCCAGACGGCGACAAGCGCTATCAGGAACCCGATCAAGCGGGTGGTTTTGGGAACACCCTCTGTTGAAAACGAGAAAGCAATGGGCACCACTGCGGTGATGACTGCAGAAACAGGTGCGACAATGCTCATTTTTCCAACCGATAGTGCCGTGTAGAGCGCAAGCAAACTCAGCGCCCCGAAAACACCGCCCAATCCGCCTCAAAGCAAATGCTGCAGCGCCGGCATTGTTTCAGAAAAAATGGTGACCAGCCCAATCAGCATCACGGCACCAATCATCTGTGAGAAAAGAACAGTTTTTAAAGAACGGGGAGGTGATTGGCTCAATCAGTTCGAATGATCAGCCGGTCCAGGGATGTCGTGCAGAATACCTGGGTGAAATGACCTACCGAATGATGGCCACTGCGGGATACTGTGACCAGCACTTTCCAGAAGGCGTCACGTCAGGTGCGTTCGAGCTGGCTCCCCTGCTTGTTTTTAACCGCAAGGATGAACTTCAACATCGTTATCTCGAGAAGTGCCTGGGTGAGGTTCCCACCAACCTTCCCATCCACTATATCCCGTCTTCAGAAAGGTTTGCCGATCTGATCCTGGAGGGGTTGGGTTGCGGCATGCTCCCGGATCAGCAGAGCATACCCTATGCCGAGAGCGGCAAACTGGTTGAACTGGTGCCTGGTTGTGTTATGAAAGTCAAGCTCTTCTGGCATTGCTGGAATCTGAAATCACCTCTGCTGGACAGATTCACCCGTCATCTTGTGAAACGTGCAGAAAGCATTCTTAAGTAGATTTTTGCTAGACCCCACCTATTCAGTTATTTATTGTCCGCCTCTCACGCAGCGGGTATATAATGTGCTGGTTTTAGCGATATTAAACATCTAACCGCTATCGAAATACACAGACCGTGCATCAGTGGGACTGTCCTTATCGATGAAATCAATGCTGAAGCCCCCCCTTAAGCAGCGAGTAAGGTCTGTGATCATCATTTCCCTTTCAACAAACAGGATCAGCTTTTCCCCATGATCTAAATAGCCAGAACGAATATTCATATCAGTGAAGTCGATTGAGAGGGCTCTCAATTATTGTTGCCATAAAGCACACAATGTAATACTATTGTCCCATGAATAAATTCAACTGGGACCCCAAAAAAAACATTCAATTGAAGGAACAAAGGGACATTTCTTTTGAAGAGATCGTCTTTGCTATTGAGAATGACTGTTTATTAGATGAAGTAAAACATCATTCCAGGAAGAATCAAAGGTTATTTGTTGTTTTCATTAAAAACTATGTCTACCTGGTTCCTTTTGTAAACGAGAGTGGAGACACCGTTTTCCTCATGACCATCATTCCGAGCCGCAAAGCGTATAAGAAATATTTTGGGAGTATTAAATGAAAAAGAAAATCAGACTGGATGCTGAAGAGCGAGAAATACTGGATTCATTTGAAAATGACGAATTTACTTCTGTCCTAAGTTCAGAGCGGAAAAAACAACTTGTAGAAATGGCCCAAAATACTGTTAAAAAGACCAGACGTGTTAATATCCGGCTAAGCGAGCGCGATTTTGAACGAATCAATATCAAAGCTGTAGAAGAAAATATTCCGTATCAGACGCTGATCGGTAGTGTGATCCATAAGTTTTTAGATGGCCGGTTTAGAGAAGAGCATTAGCATCTCTGATTTTGGTTTTGTTTAATTGCAGAATGGTAAATTACGTCCTGGCAGCTAATAATTGAAGAGGATACCGCTGCCCACCACTGTCAATAAAGCCCCTATCCACGAACCAAGAGCCGGCCTTTCGCCGGTTTTCATCCACAACAACGGCAATATCATTACCGGCGTTGTCGAAGACAGTGTTGTAATCACACCGGCTTCTCCTTCAGCCAGTCCGTAAAGAAGGAGTGTCATTCTCAGTACCATGGCAATTAAACCGCTGCAGGCGACAAGGCCTATGGCTGTTTTTAGTTGTTTTTTACGGCCTGCTGGTTTTGCCTGATCCATCCGTAGGAAATTAAAAACACACTAGCGATACCGACCCGCATGCCGGAGACAGTGACCGCTATCAATCCACCGAGG
>JAOZRE010000030.1:0-10414 GCA_029940215.1 bacterium
CCGACTCTGGGCGGGGAGGATATGGCGTATTTCCTTCAAAAGGTTCCCGGGACCTTCTTCATGCTGGGGATACATGATGCCGAGAGTGGGGAATCGCCAATTGCCAATCATGATCCCCACTTTGCCCCGGATGAAAAATCCATTGCCTTTGGTATGGAACTGATGGCAAGGCTGGTGGTAGACTACAAAGCGAAATTTCCATCTAACGAATAGGGTAACACCTTCTACATCAATCCGAACCTCTTATACCACCCCTGCTTGGGGTGGTATCTATTTTCCGCAGCTTTTTTAAAACCTTACCCGTTAACCGTCAGCACGATCTTACCGGTATGCGCGCTGCTTTCCATCAGGCTGTGAGCTGCCGCCGCATCCGCTAGTGGAAATGTCTTGTGAATAACGGGCTTGAACTCACCCGCTTCGATGTGTGGCCACAGCTTTTCCCTAAGGGAATGGGCGATAGCTCCTTTGGCAGTAGTTGGTTGCGGGCGCAGGGTTGACGCGGTCAATGTCAATCGCTTCAGCAGCACCGGCATGAAATCTACTTCAGCTTTTGATCCTTGCAGAAAAGCGATGTTGACAATTCGTCCATCCACGGCGGCCAGTTTAACATTGCGGGAGATATAGTCTCCCCCGACCATATCGAGGATGACATTCACACCCTTTTTATCGGTTGCAGCTGACAGGACTTCGAGGTAGTCCTGTTCGCGGTAATTGACAGCCTTCTCAGCCCCCAGCCACTCGCATGTCTGGCATTTCTCATCGGTGCCGGCTGTTGCAAAGACCCGGGCACCGAATATCCGGGCCATCTGGATAGCGGTTGTGCCGATTCCACTGGATCCGCCGTGTACCAGAAAGGTTTCGCCTGACTTCAACCTGGCGCGATCAAACACGTTGGACCAGACGGTAAAGCAGGTTTCCGGCAGCGCAGCCGCCTCTATCATGTTCAATACTGAGGGGACCGGCAGACACTGATCCACCGGCACCGTCACGTACTCGGCGTATCCGCCGCCGTTGGTCAGGGCACAGACCTGCTCTCCGATATGACTTTTGTCTACCCAACCACCAAGGGATACGATTTCGCCGGAGACCTCCAGTCCCAGAATGGGGGACGCCCCCTTTGGAGGCGGATAGAAGCCCTGCCGCTGAATGACATCGGGTCGATTAATACCGGCAGCCGCCACTTTGATCAGAACCTCACCGTTCTGCGGTTCCGGTTTTTCCTTTTCCTCCAGCTTCAGGACGTCTGGAGCGCCTGGTTCGGCAACATTTATATAGCGCATGATCAATCCTCTTTTAAGCGTTGCTCTCTGTAGAAAACAACGACAGTCTGTTAGATATATCCCGGTGTGGTTATTTCAATTCGCCAACCCTGAAGCATCCAGTCATTATTTTACTGAACAATTACAGAGAAACACGACTCTGTGTCAAGGGGCTGTGTCATGCCGGGGCCAGCTATTGGTTGGATAAAAACAGTATTCGCAGGGGGGCGATTTCAGACTCGTGCAACTGGGGTTCTCTTGATTCCAGAAGCCGTGTCTTCAGATCCTTCGGAACTGATCCGAGAATTTCCATTTCAAAGGCCAGCCAGACGCCAAACATCTCGTATACCGCTTCTCTCATGTTCAAAGCGGTCTCCAGTATCTGCCGGGCTGAAGCGCCCCTGTTGAATAAGAAATTAGCGTGCCAGGGGCTGATTTCCACCTGGTCGGTGCTGAACTCCCTGACACCTGCTTTGTCCAGGAGTAGTCCACTGGGTACGCCGGCGGTATAGTCGTTCTTGAAGACGCAGCCACAGGAAGGGTGGACAAACTGATGTTTCTGCTCCCGGTCCTTCCGGCAGGTGTCCATTTGTTTCCGAATCTCTTCGGGTTCACCAGGCTTCAACGTCAGGACAACTGATGCTACGACTTCCCGGTTGGTCATGAAGATGGTATCCTTGTACCCCAGGAATATGCCTTTATTATCGTATTGCCTGATCTGTCCATCCTGGGTGACGGTTGTGACCGTTTTCACTATTCCAGAGATTTCTCCGCCATAGCAGCGGGCATTCATGCGGACTGTGGCACCCAGTTGTCCTGGCAGATAATACATCCACTCAGCGCCGGAAAGACCTGGCACAAGACAGTGTTCGGCCAGTTGTGTATTACTGACCCCGGCTTCTGCGATTACCTGATGATCGATGGTTGTCAGACCCTTCAGTTGGTCAAACATCACCACGATGCCTGGCCAGTGATCATCCATCACGAGGGAGTTGCTTCCGGCTCCCAGAAGAAAATAGGGTGTCTGATCCGCATGAATTCGGGACATGAGATCAGCAAGTTCCTGTACGCTGCCGGGTGAGGTCAGCAGATCACAGGTTCCACCAGTTTGATAGTAACTGATCTCACTTAGTTTCATGTTGAATCCAAACAGCAGCAGAAAGGGGGATGTAAGGTTTTATTTGCTTTTAAAAGAATACCTTACATGGTTGAGGGGGAAAAGACCAGCCGACTGGGCTGGAATCTCGGCTGCAGGTAATTTCTGATAATAGGGGCCCCGATGGAGAGACCGGCTAGATATCAGGAATCGGTCTCTCTGGATATTTACTCCGGGGCCAGTGTCAGCAAAGTCGGGAGTGTCTTACCCGATTTGTAATGCATGGGTATCTGGCTACCGGCCGCCCACAGATCAACCACATCATCATAATGGGGGCTCATATAGTGTCCGGATTGTCCGGGCGGGCTGATGAATGTAGCCCCTGCTATATCTGAGAAATCTACCATCATACGAATGACCCCGCCGGCACTCATTTCAAAAGGCTTTTTCGGATTCCAGAATCCTGAATTGATGGTGTGGTGGGAGCCGTTGGTGGAAATGGAATCAAGGTTCAGGAATGACAGCTTACTGCCCAGTGGGTGATTGAATGACATCCGATGTACCTCTTCCCACTTCCATTTATCCATGTCCTTACCCAGCGTGTCTGTCAGGTAGGTGATGGTTTCATTCATGCTTTTGCGGATGATGTCGTCACGACTCTCCTTCTTATTCTTTGTCGTCTGATCGTCAAAAAAAGCATGGTTTTCCTGGTGGCGAATCCTCGTCAGCAGGAGGTCGGGGACATAGTAGATGTATTCCTGGCTTAAGCCGTTTTCCCATAACTCTGCCCCAACCTCGTCCCGCAGGGTGTTTTTTAACAGGGTGAGATAGAAATAGTTGAAAATGGTCGCAGCTGTGCTGTTCAGGTCAACGGAGTGGTTCCAGTTTGTCATCAGTTTCACATATGGGAGCAATTGCTGTTCGGAGGCACAAGCCTCGATCAGCAATGGGGTCCACCTCTCTGCCACAATGGAGACTGTGTCCAGTTGCATATTTTTCAGTTCTGCAAAATCGACAGGTTGTTTGGGCCGGTTTTTCATGATTTCTTCGAAACGCATCGCCCGTTCAAACAGGTAGTAGTTGGTCAGGTGGTAATCCACATTCCCCGGATCATTGTTGAAAGATGCCACATACCCCTGTTTCGGGTTGAGATCCCAGGGGACCTCCTCGAAGGGAACAATACCCTGCCAGTCATATTCACCAGTCCACCCCGGTACGATCAGGGAGCCGTTACCTTTTTTCCGGATAGGAGGTGCTGCCGTGAATTGCCAGCCGATATTGCCATCAACATCTGCATATCCGAGGTTGAGGTTAATTGACCGAATCTGGCTGGCACCTGCCCTGAACTGCTTAAAATTTCGCGCTTTCAGTATGGCGACCAGTCCTTCAAAATCATGATTAACAATCTCCAGGGGTGACCACTGCATGGCACAATTTTCAGGGGCATCCGGAAGAACGTTGGAGATCATGGGGCCATGTCGGGATACCTTGACAGTCAGCTTTTCAGATTTATACCCGTTGTCAGATTTGATGCGAATGATTTCCTCGATAATCCTGAAATCCTCGTACCCGTTTTCTGTCAGATACTGGTTTGGATTGTCCGGGTTGATTTTTTCGATGAAGTAGTCCATCTCATCGCCTCTGCCATTCACAGCGCTAAATGCGAAAGTACCGTTAAACCCCAGTGGGCCGAGCGTGGGGACTCCAGGAAGCACGCCACCGATGGCGTCAATATCGCCACCCTTGATATGCATAAGGTAGAAAAGGCCCGGCAGGGTTGGCGCCAGGTCCGGACTTCCTGCAAACATGGCCTTCCCGGTTGATGTCATCTTGCCTGAAAAAATCATCCAGTTACTGGCTGCAATGTTGAGCGGATAAGGGAAATCCATGTCAAATGCCCGAGCCACTGTTTTCTTTTCCGGATGCAGACTAGAACCGCCACTAGCACGGGCTGATCTTTGCCCGCTGAGGGTAGGGCCAAACTCCGGATAGGAAGGCATGATCTGTTGCAGGAATTCATCCCCTGTCGCAGTTCGAATGTTATTGAGAATCAGGTCAATCTTCTTGGACCGTGTCATGCTGTATGACATCAGCAGCAAGACAGATATTGAATCCTCGGGTTCCCACAATTGGGGTTTTCCGCCCAGAAAAAAGTACTCCCGAGGAAGATGGCTAGTGGTTTGGATATAGGAGTTAACCCCTTTGGAAAAAGCGATCAGGATTTGCCGTGCTTCAGATGACATGGCCGGGTAGCTTTTCTTCGCCTGCCGTCTCAGCCCTATTGTCCTTAAAAAGCGATCCTTATCCACTGTCAAATCGCCGAGCAGGGTCGACAGTTCACCTCGTGCGGCCAGGCGGGCCATATCCATCTGAAACAACCGCTCACGAGCCATGATATATCCCTGGGCGAAGAAGAGATCCTGTTCATTATCAGCGTATATATGGGGGACGCCCTTGCCATCGGTCCGAACCTCAACTGTTGATTGCAGCCCTTTGAGTGTTAGGGTTCCATTGTAGTCTGGAACAGCCATGCGGAAAAATGCCTGGAAAATAATAAACAGACAAATGGCTAAAAATGCTATGGCTGCAAAACCGATTTTCAGTACTTTCACAGGGTCTCCTGGTTGTTTTGGATTCCCGGCATGAACCTTCATGCCGGCGCAAGACGATGGAGTGACATCGTGTCGAAGCATAATTACAGCAGTAATAACAATGTGGTCAAGCTACAAATGGCCACCAATGTTTCAGGGATTCGTGATAAGTAACTTGTGGGATTCCGACGCAAGTTGTACGGCTTTCAGGTAAGAACTATTGCATAATAAGCTGATTCTGCTATGATAGGGTCATATGTATTCAACTTTCAGAAGTGAACGCTACCTGAGTTAACGGAGCGAGATATGAGGAAATCATGGGGTACCATGAGCGTAGCGTCCGTTCCAGGTGAAGGGACGACCTTGTTTTTCGTCTGCTGGTAAAAGGGAGTTCTCTGTCCTGACGCTTGCTTCCTTTATTTAACACTCAACTGCTTACAAAATGCCGAAAATATACCTGGTTCGCCACGGCAAGGCTGCCGCTGGCTGGGATGCTGACTTAGATCCGGGGCTGGATGATCTCGGGCGGCAACAGGCTCAGAAAGCAGCCAAAACACTGGCGCCTCTTGGACCCCTTGAGCTTATTTCCAGCCCGCTGACCCGTACCCGTGAAACCGCTATCCCGCTCGTGGAATTGTGGAACCAACCCCCCAGGATAGAAACGCGGGTCGCAGAAATACCCTCTCCCACCGAGAACCTCTCCGAAAGATCAGACTGGTTGCGAGGTGTGATGGCGGACGGATGGGCCCATCTTGACCAGGACCTGCTGAGTTGGCGCCAGGGTGTGATTGATGCGATTCTTGGCATGAAGGAGGACTCCATTGTCTTCAGCCATTTCATCGCCATAAACGTGATCGTCGGAGAAGCTATAGGTGACGATCGGGTGGTAAACTTCCTGCCGGACAATGCGTCCATCACCATCATCGAAACCAACGAGACTGGAATTCAGCTGCTCGAAAAAGGCATCGAAGCCGGAACGAAGGTGAATTGATCGATTCAATCAGAATGCTGGCCCGGAGATTATTATGCCGCTAAAGTACGCAAATGGTTTTGACGTTGGTGAACTCTTTCAAACCGTGTTCTGAACACTCTCGTCCATAGCCTGAACGTTTGGTACCACCGAACGGCAGTTTGGGGTTTGATGCCACCAGAGTGTTCACAAAAACCATCCCGCAGTCGATTTGTCGAGCAACACGTTCGCCACGCTCCTTGTCTTGAGTCCAGACTGCAGCTCCCAGACCGAAATCAGTGTCATTGGCAATCCGGATGGCTTCTTCTTCATCCTTTACCGTAATGATCGCAGATACAGGACCAAACGTCTCTTCATCATAAACCGGCATCCCTTTCTTGACATCTGCCAGAACAGTTGCAGGGTAGAAGTAACCCTCTGAATCGATCAGTTTTCCACCGGTTATCAGCTTTGCACCCATGGCGACAGATTTTTCCACCTGTGCGTGGATATCTTCAACAAACTCGGGGCGGGACATGGGGGCCAGCTGTGTCTTCTCGTCCAGCGGGTCGCCCATGATCAACGCTGCCATTCTTTCGCCGTGCTTGCGGGTGAACTCTTCCGCCAGGCTTTCCACAACAATGAACCGCTTGGCTGCGATGCAAACCTGGCCAACGTTAAGGGCTCTTGATGTCACCGAAACCTCGACCGCCTTATCAAGATCGGCATCTTCCAGTACGATGAAGGGATCTGATCCACCCAACTCCATCACACTCTTTTTCAACTGCCTCCCGGCTGTTGATGCGACACTCATCCCTGCAGGCTCACTACCGGTCAGGGTAACCGCCCTGACCAGAGGGTTGGTAATAACAGCCTCAACCTGTTTGGAGGGAATCACCAGGGTGCGGAAGATATTTTCCGGCAGGCCGGCTTTGCGAAAGATCTCTTCGACCATCAGTCCACAGCCCTGTACGTTTGAGGCATGCTTCAATAAAGCCCCGTTGCCGGATACCAGGCAGGGAACAGCGAATCGGATCACCTGCCAGAATGGGAAATTCCAGGGCATGACGGCCAGCACGAGGCCAATGGGTTCATGTACGACGAGACTCCTGGAGTAATCAGTCTCGACGAATTTATCAGCCAGAATCCCCTCCGCGCTTTCCGCATAATATCGGCAGAGCAGCGCGCACTTCTCAATTTCTCCCCGGGCCTCTTTCAGTATTTTTCCCATCTCAAGTGCCATCATTTCAGCGTAGCTTTCCTTGTTTTCAAGAAGAACCTCTGAGACCTTCAGCATCATGGTTGCTCGCTCTTTGACCGTCAACTTTTTCCATGACTGCCATTCCTGATCTACATCTACCAGAATTTTTTCAACCTCAGCTGGTGTATACGGAGTGTACTCTTTAATCAGCTGGTTGTTGTATGGATTAATGCTTTTCATTTTTTCGCCGGGAATAATGGGTTGAATCGCATGTTTATAAAGAATATCAATTAATTCAACATTATAGTCTAAAATAGAGGTGAGGTCAAGGGCTTTTTGAAGGTACCCGATGGTATTACTGTCACCCGGGCTATTGGATGGGAATGGTTCCTGATCGACTGCTGCGGACCAGGCACAAGCTGGGTCCGCAGCAGTCGCTGAATAGCATCAGGACTTAAACAACCCCCGGTAGAACTAGATGGTTGAAATACGACCTGAATATCTGGTGCCTATCGATTCCTGGATTCAGTCGGCGATTCTGACAACCGTTCTACCCCTGTTTTTGCCCTGAAGCATAAGTTGAATCCTCTCTTCCAGGTTCTCCATAGTGATCTCAGTGGACAGTTCTGCTAAATTTTCCAGTTTCCAGTCTCCTGCCAGATTGTTCCAGATTCGTTGCCGCTTTTCCATGGGGCAGTTCTGAGAGTCGATGCCCAGCAGGCGCACACCACGCAGAATAAAAGGAAAAACATTTAGGGGCAGATCAATGGAGGCGGCATTTCCGCAAGCGGTGACGGCGCCGCCATATTTAGTGGTTTTAACAGCCGTCGCCAGAATATCACCTCCGACGGTATCAACAACGCCTGCCCAGCGTGGTTTGAGCATCGGTTTACCCGACGTATCGGCTGCATCCTCCCGGCTGATGATCTCTTTTGCGCCGATAGTTGTCAGAAATGCTTTCTCCTGCTCATTGCCTGAAACGGCCACCACATCATATCCCAGTGAGCTCAAGATGGAAATTGCCACACTTCCGACCCCACCGGTTGCGCCGGTCACCAAAATTTCACCGTGGTTTGGCTTGACGCTGTGAACCAGGGCGCTGACACACAACCCTGCTGTGAAACCTGCTGTGCCGTAGATCATCGCTTCTCTTGCTGTGAGACCGGCAGGCATTTTGACGACCCAATCGGCCGGAACACGAATGTACTCGGCAAAGCCGCCGGAGGTGTTCATGCCCAGGTCATAGCTGGTAACCAGCACTTCTTCACCCGGTTTGAACGTGTCGCTCGTGCTTGCTTCCACAATCCCGGCGGCATCGATACCGGGTGTATGAGGGTAGTTGCGCGTGACACCCTTGTTGCCGCTGGCGGAGAGTGCATCCTTGAAATTCAGGGATGAGTATGCCACCTTCACCAGCACCTCACCTTCCGGCAGTTCATCAATGGTGCGTGTGGTAATCTCTCTCGTAAATGTTTTTTCGGCGGCTTCCGTGACCACCATTGCTTTAAACGATTTGTTTTCCATGGGATTTTTCTCCTCTGTGGTGAGTGATTTTTAGTCTAATTTTTGATCATATGCAGGTAAGCCACCAGAGCGTTAATGGTGTTGTCCAGGTCGGCAGCCGATTTTCCGGCTCCGTAACAAACGGAGGCACCCAGCATTCCGTTGAACAGGATCTCTGTCACCATTTTCGGATCTATACACGTCCGAAGTGCACCGGTTCTCTGTGCTTCATCCAGCTGGCGACGGATCATTTGCTTCAAGCCGACAAAACCCTTGTCGATCTCGGAAAACAGGATGGGGTTCTGATCGTTCAGCTCAACTGAAAGGGTAATGAAAATACAGCCCCCCGGAAAACTCGATGAATCTTTCAGGTATCGATCCTTATAGTTTCTGAGCAGCAACTCAACACCTTCAAGTGGATTCTTAACCTTGTCCAGTCCCTCAAGGTTTCTCTGTCGCCAGATCTTCCGAGCCTTTTCCAGAACCTGAAAAAAAAGATCCTCCTTACTCTTGAAATGGTTATAAAAACCACCCTTCGACGCACCTGTCGCCGCCAATATATTGTGGATCGATGTGTTGTTGTACCCTTTGAGAGAAAACAACTTCAGAGTCTCATCTATGATGATGTCCTTCAGATTCATTGAGTGACGCCCTCCTCTGTGTTCCTGCCTGCCTCTGCTGTCGGACCAACAAAAATTATCATGTGGTGGATTAAATAAACCGTCAAGACAGACCGGTCGGTCTCTCTATATGAAATCTAGTCCTCCGGTTCAGGCTTGTCAAGGTTGAAGTTGAGGCAGGCTGCTTTTTCGTATGTCAGCCGGGCTGTAATCGGAAGAAAAACCGATTTGATTTTTGGCGAAATTTGACTACAAAATCGTCTGACCTGATATTGGCGTCTGTCTGCTATTCAGAGGCCGTCATCTTTTAGAAACGTCTGTCCAACCTTTTTGAGGACCCCATGAAAACGATAAGTTGGTGGTATGGGAAATTTGCAGGTTTGCTCCTCCCCCTATTGTTGATCGTTGTTGCATCGTTTCCGACTGGTGCTGAGGGCAAGGAGGCGGTCAAGACCGTTGCCATAGCTGAGATTTTTCAGGAGACCAACTCCTTTTCACCTGTTGCAACTACCCGGCGTGACTTTGTGGCGGGTTGTCTGCTTTTCGGTGATGAGATTGTTCCCTTTGCCAGGGAGTCTGATGTTGAGCTGGGTGGTTTTCTTGAAGCAGTTGATGAGTTGGGAGACGGCAACATTCGTGTGGTTCCGATCATCAAGGCCCGGGCCATGTCTGGTGGGCCCCTTGAAAGGGAATTGTATGAGGGTCTCAAGCGTCGTCTACTGGATGGATTGAAGTCGATGGATCAACTCGACGGCATCTATCTATCTATCTCTGCAAGGTGCCATGGGTGTTGAGGGTCTGAGGGATCCGGAAGGTGATCTCCTGAAATCGGTCAGGGCACTTGTCGGTTCGGACATTCCCATCGGGGTTTCCCATGACCTGCATGCCAATGTCACCCGTGAGCGTGTCCAACATGCGACGTTCATTGTGGGTTACAAGACCAACCCCCACCGTGATCACAGCGAGGTTGGCTACCGTGTGGGGGAGATTCTGATCGGGACACTTCAGGGTCGATATCGGCCGGTAATGTGATCACGCCGGGTACCACCAGCATTGATGTTTTTGACCTGAAGTATAAGGTCATCCCCCGGCCCATCTACCCTCTGGATAAGATTAATAGCTGGAAATAAAGAGTTGTTGGGTTTTCTGCTTGCTGGTATTTAACTTGACCTCACCAGCCTGGCTGAGAAGCTGT
>JAOZRE010000030.1:10424-10694 GCA_029940215.1 bacterium
ACAAGTTGACAACAACCTCCATGGATCTGGGGAAAACGCCATGTCTGCGAAGTTCAAGGCCGCTTTTGTCGACTCGGTCCCCTTTCTCTACATGATGGGCGATGTCATTCTGGCCGGGTTCCTGCTGCGCCTGACCGGTTTGATGGAAAGAGGGGCTGAATCAGCACCAGAAAAATAGCAGACGAAATACCTGTGGAGCCAAATACCATGGTCATGACCATGATCTGGTAGCGAACTGCGATCAAGGGCGAAATACCTGACAGAATCTGG
>JAOZRE010000030.1:10704-22342 GCA_029940215.1 bacterium
GACCGGTCATCATTCCCGGCAGTGAGACGAGACCCACTGCGAACAGGGAGTTGATGATCGGGATGAGTGATGTTCGAAACGCTATCCCCCGGGCCTCTTCAAACGGAACCTTCCTTTCCAGTTCTGCAATTAATCTCTCCACCGCCAGGCTGATACCGTTCAGTGAGTTGGCAAATATCATCCCTGCCAGTGGAATCATGAATCTTGGCTGGTACCATGGGCTAAGTTCCAGAACCCCCTGGGTGACGAGTACCAAGGTGAAGCCGCACCCGATTGCCAATGCAACCAACATGCGGGGAAACAGTTTGGCTCGGTTTTTACCTGAGGTTCGCAGGGCGATCAGGGCGGATGCAATCAGCATCACAACCAGCACCAGGGAAACAATCAACCCGCTGTCTGACTGAAAGAGATAGGTCAGAAAATACCCAATCAACAGCAACTGTAACAGCATACGCGCAACGGCATATATCGCGTTGCGGTAATCCATGCGCCATTTGAAAATGATAGCAATGACCACGACCGCAGGTATAAAGGAGAGCATCAGGTTGGTCAGTGGGATGATCTGTATGGTGTTGTTCATAAAACAAGATCAGCTTGATGGGTTACCTTCCTGGTCGTTGATGATTAAATGGTGACATATCAAAATGCCACGTTCTCTGGCCCTTTCAGGTTCAAAATCTTGCGGGCCTCATCCGGGGTGGCGATTTCCAGGGAAAGGGTCTCCAGCAGGTGTCGGATTTTGGTGACCTGCTCCGCATTACTTTTGGCGGCCTGTCCCTTTCCCAGAAACAAACTGTCTTCAAGACCTACCCGTACATTGCCCCCCATCAGGGCGGCCTGGGTGGTAAAGGCCATCTGGTGCCTTCCTGCTGCCAGAACTGACCAGATGTAATCATCGCCGAAGAGTCGGTCGGCTGTACTCTTCATGAACATCAGGTTTTCCGGTTCCGCGCCGATACCTCCCAGAATACCGAAGATGGACTGCACAAACAGAGGGGGCTTGACTAGCCCACGATCAAGGAAATGGGCCAGGTTATACAGATGCCCGATGTCGTAACATTCGTATTCGAAGCGGGTGCCAAACCCATCACCGAGGGTTTTCATAATCCCCTCAATGTCTTTGAAGGTGTTGCGGAAAATGAAATCATCAGTACCTGCCAGATAGGGCTGCTCCCAGTCATATTTCCAGGTATCATACTTCGCGGCGGCCGGGAAAAGCGCAAAATTCATGGAACCCATGTTCAGAGAACACATTTCCGGCTGTGCCACGGTGGCTGTTTTCAGGCGCTCTTTCAGCTGCATATTCATACCGCCGCCGGTAGTCAGGTTCAGGACTGCATTGCACTGCTCCTTTAGCCGGGGCAGAAACTGCATGAAAAGGTCAGGTTCCCCGCTGGGTATCCCCGTTTCCGGATCACGTGCATGCAGGTGCAAAATGGCTGCTCCGGCTTCTGCCGCGTCGACACCTTGTTTGACTAGATCGTCCGGTGTTATAGGCAGGTAATCCGACATAGTGGGTGTGTGTATTGCACCGGTCATTGCACAGCTGATGATCACCTTGTTTGACTTTGCGGCCATTGATTCTCCTTTAGTGAATTTATGTCTGTTCTCAGTTTATCCTGCCTGATGGCAAGAGGCTTGTTCGTCTGAATTGAATCCATTCTAAAATTTGACTGATCGATCAGTCAATTAATATTTTGGTTGATCTCTTAAACTAAATAGATGTTGAGTATCTCAGTTTTCCGCTGCCTGGGTTTTCTTTTTGATCCCGTGTTTGGCCATTCTGGAACGGAGGGTGCCGTAGTTGATTTCCAGAAGTTCTGCTGCTCCGCCGGGTCCGCTGATTTTCCAGCCGGTTTTCTCAAGCGCCCAGAGAATATGTTGTTTCTCGTTTTCTGCCAGTGTCAGTCCTGAGAGGGGGATCTGCTGGCGTTCTGTTTTCAGTTCAGGCACTCTGAAATTGGCTTTTCCACTCATGATGACCCCTCGCTCGATGACATTCTCAAGCTCCCGCACATTTCCCGGCCAGTTGTAAGTTGCCAGTTTGTCCATTTCGCTTTCCAGGATATTGGTAAAGGGCTTTCCGGTTTTCCGACTGATCGTATTTAAAAAATGGAGGGCTAGAGCGGGGATATCCTCTTTCCGTTTTCGCAATGGTGGCACATGGATGGGAAACACATTAAGTCGATAGAAAAGGTCCTCGCGAAATTTACCGACCTTGACCAGCTTTTCAAGGTTCTGATTGGTGGCAACAATCAGGCGAAAATCTGAGTGCAGGGTTCTGGTACCGCCAACGCGTTCAAATTCCTGTACCTGCAGGACGCGCAGCAGGCGCACCTGCACCTCTATGGGTATATCGCCGATCTCATCCAGGAACAGGGTGCCACCGTCCGCCAGTTCAAAACGACCGGCTTTTTGTTCATTGGCGCCGGTGAACGCCCCTTTTTCATGACCGAAGAGCTCACTGGCGATCAGGGTTTCTGTGAAGGCGCTACAGTTGACAGGGATAAATGGCTTATCGGCTCTGGGGCTTTTGTCGACAATGGTGCGGGCTACCAGTTCCTTTCCGACCCCTGTTTCTCCGGTTATCAGTACGGTGGTATCTGTATCTGCCACCTGGACAGCCTTATTCAGAACGTTCAGGATGGCCGGGCTTTCGCCGATGACCTTGTCAAAACGCAGGCTTTCGAGATGCTTCTCCTTATAATACTGTTTTTCCTTCCTTAGTTGTTTGTTGAGGCGTCTGACCTCGTCATAGGCTTCTGCGTTATCCATGGCGATGGCAGTCTGGGCGGCAAAATAGGTGAACATATTCAGGTCTGATTTTTTAAATGCCGACGCCAGAAATCGGTTATCGAAATAGAGCACCCCCCGAATCTCGTTTTTGGTAATCATGGGAACGCAAATAAATGACCTGACATTGTATGGAGACCGTCTTTCTCTTTCGGATGGATCGACCTTTCTGATCATCCCCTTGCGGGATTTAACCACTTCCCGGATCATTTCCAGCTGTTCTTTAAAATCACTCCGACGAACATCTTCTTCTGTCAGGTTTTTAGCTGCCCGCAGCACAAACTCATTGGGGCTCTGGTTTTGATCGAGAAGAAAAATGGCTCCCCGCTCGGCCCCGGTAATTTGAATAGCCGTCAGGATAATGTGCTTTTCAATATCCTTGGTTTTACGGATGGTGGTGATCTCCTGTCCCAGCTTCAGAATCTCCTCCAGCAGGTTATCCTTAATGTGGATGTCGTTGATCAGAAACTTCAGGTCATCAGGGAACTGCAACTCCTTGAAAGAGAGGATGGTTGCGGCTGCTTTTTTTGCCTCCTTTCTGGCGGCCTTTTCATCCAGCTTAGCCAGGTACTGGCGGGCGATCTCGATCCGGGTACGGGCAATGGCCAGCCGGTGGCCGGATTTTTCAAGGCTGCGCAAAGAGAGCTTCAATGTTTTCAGGATCTCGTTGGGCTCGAAATCGTTCTGCTTTTGCAGCAGGGCCTTGTAACGAAAACCATATCCCTTATAGAAGGTGTTTTTCCCGCTGATCGCCTGATTGACAGCCTTTTCCAGGGAAATGTCATCAATCCGCGGATATTTTTCCAGTTCCATTGACCAGCATATTTGCAGCATAAAGCCGTATGAAGAGGTTGGAACGCCCAGTGCCTCATTTTCTTCAACAATCTTGAAATACTCCTTAAGGTGGGCAACCGAGGACTCCTTATTCTCTTTCCAGTAAAAAATCAGGGCTTGCAGCAGTTCCAGATCCTCTTTGAGCCGGGCGTCTCCGGACTTGCTGGTCTCTTCGCCCAGGTCCGACAACAGTTTATGGGCATCATCGATTCGCCCGATTCCTTTCAAGATATATCCAATCTGCAGCACAGCCCACTCTGCTACCTGCAACTGGTTGATTTTCAGGCAGTGCTTACGGATAGCATCCAACATCCCCAGCCCCTGGCTGGCCTGCCCTACAGCTGCATAGGAACGGCCAATGGCTGCAATGGCGAAAAGCAGTGATGTGTCTTCCGGGAATTTTTCGACGTTCTGTACCGACTTTTCGTACTCTTTGATGGTATCCAGGAATCTGCCCTGGAGGTAGTAGTAAAATGCGCTCAGGGTGTGAATGGATTTCAGCAGTCTGGGGTCTTCGACGCTCTGGGTGGCAGCCCATCCCCTGTTGAAGTGTTCCTTTGAAACCTGAAACCTGGCCCGTTGCCACTGGTTAACAGCCATGTGCATATTTAGAATGGCCAGGAATCCGTTGTGGTTGATCGCTTCTGCCCGGGTCAGTGCATTTTGGAGAATGGAGGTCGTCCAATTGCTGTCAATGCGAACTGAAAAAAGGTTCATATATTTATTGACGGTTTCGATATAGAGCAGGTTTGCCTCGCTCTGGTTTACGCTGTCCAGGTCCTTTATTGTTTTGCTGTAGCACTGGATTGCCTCCTTGTATTGAACCGTCTCTGCAAAAAGATCTCCAGCTTCAATCAACCACTGGCAACCCTCCAGGTCATTTGAGATATAAAGCAGGTGTTGGGAAAGCATGATGGCCTGCTTTTCGTTGGTGGGGGTTTCGGATTTGAGGATATCAATAATCTGGTGGTGCAGTGTCTCTTTCTGTTCTTCGGTGAAGGCACTGGCGAACTGCTCTTTTTCCCTGATATTCCCGAAGCGGTAAAGACCGGACGACTCCTCTTTCAGTAGTCCGGATTGGACGTGGTCATCGAGAACGGCCAGGATCTGGGATACTTTCAAATTTGAAAGACTCATCAACCAGTCGATTGAAAATACATCATGAAAAAGTGCGGCTTTCGCAAGGAGTGAATTGGACTCGTTTGTTACCTGCATAAGGGACTCTATTCTGCGTGTTTTCGGACACTGGTTTTGTTTGTTGCTAGGTCAGATTATGACAAATGCCGCCATGGTTGTAAAAAGTAAAAAGAAAGAAAATTCTCCAAATGGAGATATATCTCAACTTAGGACCTGGGGTCCTGTCAGGACGCACTATGGTAAATATTTGAAAAAATGACCGAAATAAATAAAATAACATGTTGGCACTACACTTGCTGATTATACCCTCTGAGTTCCTTCTTTGGAATCCATCTTGATGGATTTTTCATTTTTTTCAGCGTTTCTACAAAATAGCATATACCAGACCCAGTATGGACTAAATTGTGGATTTTACCGTGTGGGGACTCTTTTCACTCCCTCCTGACAATAAAATGCCTTTGTGGTTGATCTATCTACTGAAGTTCTGATAAGTTCGGTTGAGGTTGTTAAAACAGAAGCCGGATCGAGTTCTGCAGGGAACGCCTTGGCACAACCTAATCCAACCAAAGATTTCCATTTCGAGGCTGAAGTTTTCACTTCTCCATGTTCGCACTGACTGTTCATAGAGAATAGCTCGATAAATAGCGATTATCCGATTCAATAAAACAGACATGATTGAAATTCGATTACACGGCCGGGGCGGCCAGGGTGCTGTCACATCGGCTGAACTGCTGGCGACAGCTGCCATACAACAGGGAAAATACGCGCAGGCGTTTCCCAATTTCGGTCCGGAAAGAAGGGGCGCACCCGTTATGGCGTTCATCCGGATTGATGATCATCCGATCCGCAACCGGCACATGATTCATAATCCTGACCTGGTCCTGGTTCTGGACCCCTCTATTCTCAGGCTGGTTGATGTGACCTCCGGACTGAAAGAGGACGGGATTCTGGTTACCAACTCCAAGCACAATGCGGATGAGTTGCGGGAAGAGCTGGGCCTGTCTTTTAAAATGGGGACTGTAAACGCCAATCTAATAGCGATCGAAGAGCTGGGGCTGCCCATTACCAACACGACCATGTTGGGATCTCTTCTGAAAGCGAATGAAGTGATTGCTCTTGACGCTCTGATAGAACCGCTCAATAAACGATTCGGGCGGATTGCAGAAAAAAATATTAACGCACTGAAAAGGGCGTTCCGGGAGACGGAGATCAGTTAGAAAGCCCCCATTGAACCGTTGAATGAAGGTGAAGTCGTGCAACTCCCGGCAGAGAACAAAGGGGTTTGGGAATGAACTATTTTTATGGATTTAGAATCGGGATCACTAAATGATCCGCTTTTTTAGGTGTATGCAAGAAGGAGAATGATTTGGCAAAAATAAAATCGGAACCGGGCTGGAAAGATCTGGAACCTGGCTTTGTGATCAGCGAACCGGGAACTGCAAGAGAGTATAAAACCGGAGATTGGCGATCTGAGCGACCGGTGGTCAATAAGGATCAGTGTATCAAATGTGGTGTCTGCTACATTTTCTGTCCGGACATGGCAATCGTCAAAGGGCCGGAAAACTATTTTGAAGCGGACCTGTATTACTGCAAGGGTTGTGGCATCTGCGCGGCTGAATGCTTCACCGGATGTATTACCATGATTGCGGAGGAGGAGTAATGGCCGAGAAAACTGGAATTGAGGTATCCATTGCGGCGGCGGATGCTGTCGGGATGACGAATGTGGATGTGGTGGCTGCGTATCCCATTACACCGCAGACCCATATTGTTGAGCATCTGGCGGAATTGGTGGCGTCAGGAGAACTGGACGCCGAGTATATCCCGGTGGAATCGGAGCATTCTGCTATGAGCGTCTGCTGCGGATCATCAGCGGCCGGTGCCCGGACTTTTACCTGTACGAGTTCGCAGGGTCTGGCCCTGATGAACGAGATCGTTTTTCTGGCGGCATCCATGAGTTTGCCGATTGTGATGATGTTGGCTAACCGGTCCCTCTCCGGTCCGCTCAGTATCTGGAACGACCATTCGGATGTGATGTCCATTCGGGACAGTGGTTGTATTCAGATGTTTGCTGAGAATGGGCAGGAGGTATTTGACAATACGTTTTTCTGCTTCAAGGTTGCAGAGAACAAGAAGGTTTCGCTGCCGGTTATCCTGAATATGGACGGTTTTTCACTGTCGCATATGATTGAGCCGATCGAGTACTGGACACAGGAGATGGTCGACGCCTACCTGCCTGATTTTGAACCGGTGCATCGACTGCATCCGGATAAACCGGTCACCATGGGTGCACTGGGGATGCCTGATGTGTTTACAGAAGCCAAAAAACTTCAGAACGAGACACTGATCAATTCCAAATCAGTGATTCTGGATGCATGGAAGGAGATGGGAGAGGTTTGCGGACGGGAATATCATCCGGTTGAAACCTATAAAATTGAGGGTGCAAAGGTGGCGTTTCTCTCCATGGGAAGTATGGGAGAGGTTGTGTCACTTGCGGTGGATGCGCTGCGGGAGAAAGGAGAGGCGGTGGGCCAGCTGAAGTTGAGGCTCTGGCGTCCGTTTCCGTTTGAAGAGCTTGCTGAAGCAGTCAAGGGCCTGGACCAGATTATCGTGCTTGACCGTGCAATCTCATTTGGTGGTCCCGGCGGACCGGTGGCCAGTGAGATTCGGAACGCGCTATACCATCAGGATAACATGCCCTTTGTTACCAATTATGTTTGCAGCCTGGCTGGCCGAGATATCACCGCCAACGATTTTATCAAGATTTATGAGGAATCGTCGAGCGCTTCAGAAGAGATGCTGAAGCGGAACGACTATACTATTTATGGAGCCAGAGAATGATGGAACCTTTGAACATATATGCCTCCCGTCTGGTCAATAAGCAGGAGTATTTCACCCCGGGCCACAAAGCCTGCCAGGGTTGTGCCGAAGCTCTGGCCGTTCGCCTGGTAGCGAAGGCTCTGGGACCAAATACGGTTGTAGCGAGTGCTACTGGCTGCATGGAAGTTGTTTCGTCCGCATATCCCCACACGAGCTGGGGGGTACCCTGGATTCATGTGGCCTTTGAAAATGCCGCTGCCGTGGCTTCCGGGGTTGAGGCCGGTTTTAAGGCGCTGGTCCGGAAGGGAAAAATCCCGGATCAGAAAACAACCATTCTGGGAATGGGTGGCGATGGTGCTACCGCGGATATCGGATTTCAGGCTTTGTCAGGTGCCCTGGAAAGGGGTCACGACTTTGTCTATGTCTGTTATGACAATGAAGCCTATATGAATACGGGTATTCAGCGCTCGTCTTCAACACCTTATGGCGCCAGTACCACTACATCACCGGCAGGCAAGGTGAAACCGGGTCAGTTAACCTGGAAAAAGAACATGGCAGCCATTGCTGTTGCCCATGAGATTCCTTATGTTGCAACCGCCTGTGCCAGTTATCCGATGGACTTGATTGAAAAAGTGGAAAAGGCGGCTGCTATGGAAGGACCGGCTTATGTTCATATCCTGTCCGTCTGCCCGACCGGCTGGCGGATCCCGACGAAAAAAGCCATCTGGATCGGTCGACTGGCAGTTGAAACCGGTGTGTTTCCACTGTTTGAAGTTGTCAATGGTAGATATAAGCTGTCGTTTGACCAGGAACTGAGACCGGTGAAGGAGTATTTAAAACCCCAAGGACGATTCAGACACCTGACAGACGAAATGATCGACACCATCCAGAAAAGAACCAACAGTGATTTCGAAAAGCTTCGAATCAAAGCCGGGGCTAAAACCTGATCAACCTAAAACAGACCATGGAAAACACGATCAAGAGCATTATTGATAAATATGAAGGAGACAAGGGATTTCTGGTGCCTGTGCTCCAGGATGTCCAGAAGGAATTGAACTATCTGCCCAGGGAAGCCCTGGACCTGGTCAGCTCAATTCTGGAAGTTCCCATCAGCTACATTTTCGAAGTGGCTACCTTTTACAAGGCTTTCAGTCTGGATCCCAGAGGGCGTATTCAGATGCAACTCTGCAAGGGAACAGCCTGTCACGTCCGAGGGGTTCCTTTAATCATCGATCATGTTGAAAGAGAGTTGAATATCAAAGAGGGTGAAACCACCGAAAACCTGGAATACACCTTTGAAACCGTCAATTGCCTGGGTGCCTGTGCGTTGGGACCAATCATGGTGGTTAATGGAGAATATCACGGTCAGATGAATATTGCCAAAACCAGTCGGTTACTGAAAAAGCTCGCCAAAGAGAGCGAAAAAAGCGAAGAAGGTAAATCATAATGGATAAAATCACATCCCAAGACCAGCTGAAGGAGCTGCAAGAGTCGATTGCAGCCAAGCGGGACCCGGACAAGACCTGTATCACTATCTGCGCCGGAACCGGCTGTCTGGCTTACGGTACCCAGAAGCTTATCGACAGTTTTCAAGAAGAGATTGTCAAGAGAAACCTGCAGGATACAGTGGAGCTGAGGACTTCCGGTTGCCACGGTTTCTGCGAAAGAGGGCCCATCGTGGTCATCTTCCCCAAGAAGATTTTTTATCAGAGAGTCGGACTGGATGATGCACCTGAGATATTGGAAAAAACCATCGGTAACGGTGAAATCATCGAGCGCCTGTTGTATGAGAATCCTGTCAACGGCGAAAAACTGACCTTCGAAGACGATGTACCGTTCTACAATAAGCAGATGCGTCTGCTGCTGGCCCAGAACCCTGAAATTGATCCCAAGAGTTTCGATGATTATATCAGCAATGGCGGTTATCAGGCTCTGGCAAAGGCAATTGGCTCTATGACACCGGAGTCGGTGATCCAGGAGATTATTGATGCTGACCTGCGCGGACGGGGTGGTGGCGGTTTTCCGGCCGGTTGGAAATGGGACGCAACCAGAAAAGCGGAAGGCGATGTTAAGTATGTCATCTGTAACGCGGATGAGGGGGACCCTGGTGCATACATGGACCGGAGTCTTCTTGAGGGAAATCCTCACTCTATTCTTGAAGGGATGCTGATTGGTGCTTTCGCTATCGGTTCTACCGAAGGGTATATCTACGTCCGAAACGAATATCCACTGGCAGTTGAAAACACGGAACTGGCCATTGCCAAAGCGCGTGAGATCGGACTACTGGGCAAAAATATCATGGGGTCGGACTTCAACTTTGACATCAAGATCGTTCGTGGTGGTGGTGCCTTTGTCTGTGGCGAATCATCAGCCCTGTTTGCATCCATCGAAGGACGCAGCGGAGAGCCCAGAGCCAAGTACGTTCATGCCACCGATAAAGGACTCTATGACAAGCCCACCACCCTGAACAATGTGGAAACCTGGGCCAACGTGCCCCTGATTATTGACCGGGGATCCGCCTGGTATCAGTCCATTGGAACAGAAGGGAGCAAGGGCACCAAGATTTTTGCCCTGGTCGGGAAGATCAACAACACCGGACTGGTGGAAGTTCCCATGGGAACCACCCTCAGAGAGATTATCTTTGATATCGGTGGCGGTATTCCGGATGGTCGAACGTTCAAGGCCGTTCAGACCGGTGGCCCATCCGGTGGTTGTATCCCGGCGGAACATCTGGATACTAAAGTGGATTTCGATGAGCTGACCAAGCTTGGTTCGATGATGGGGTCCGGTGGGATGATCGTCATGGACGACCGAAATTGCATGGTTGATGTGGCCCGTTATTTCCTGAGCTTCCTGGAAGAGGAGTCCTGCGGTAAATGTACCCCCTGCCGTGAAGGCGTTCACCAGATGCGCCTGATTCTGGACCGGATTTGCGCGGGTGAAGGTAAGGAAGGTGATATTGATACCCTCGAATGGATGGGTCAGGCCATTGCCGACGGATCCCTTTGTGCACTTGGGGGTTCTGCCCCGTCACCGGTACTCAGCACTATTCGTTATTTCAGGGACGAGTATGAAGCCCATATCAGGGACAAAAAATGCCCGGCTGGTGTCTGTAAAGCGCTGATCACTTATACCATTAATGCCGACTGTACCGGATGTCGGCTGTGCGTCAAGCCATGCCCCACCCAGGCCATTACTGGTGAGAAGAAACAACTGCATGTTATCGATCAGGACAAGTGTATCCAGTGCGGCGCCTGCTATGAGGTTTGTAAGGACAATGCAGTTACTGTGGCTTAACCGGATAAGATTTGAACTATATGAACCGGATTTTTTAGAGAAGAGAGAAAATCATGTCTGAAACAATCACCATTACCATCAACGGCAGAGAAATTGAAGCGGAACCAGGGACTACCATCCTCAAGGCAGCGCAGTCGGCAAATATCTATATTCCGACACTATGCCACAATGATGAGCTGAATCCTTATGGCTCCTGCCGTCTCTGCATGGTGGAAATCACCCAGAAAAATCGCACGCGCATGGTGGCTTCCTGTATCTATGAAGTCGCTGACGGTCTGGAAGTCCAGACTGAAACAAATCGGGTTGCCAATGTACGGAAACTGGTCATCGAACTGCTTCTAACCCGTAACCCATACAGTGCAACCCTCAAAGAAATTGCGGCACGTGTGGGTGTTGAAAAGTCGCGCTTTGAAGGCGAACAGAAGGGATGTATTCTCTGCGGACAGTGTGTCAGGGTCTGCCGAGAGGTTGTTGGCGTTTCTGCGATTGGATACAAGGGACGGGGCTTTACCAGAGAAGTGGCAACACCCTTCGACGGCCTGGCCATCGATTGTATCGCTTGCGGATCCTGCTCCTACATCTGCCCTGTCGATGTGATCCCTATGAAGGAAAAGGATGGGATTCGCACCATCTGGAAAACCGAATTCCCAATGCAGACCTGCAAGGAGTGTGGACGGCAATTTGCCCCCATCAAGCAGCTGGATTATTTCAAGAAGAATTACAACCTGCCTGAAAACCATTTCGATACCTGTATCCACTG
>JAOZRE010000031.1:0-11033 GCA_029940215.1 bacterium
AGGGTGCTCAACTGGCAGTGTTCAAAGACGGGAAACCGGTGATTCATCTTGGAGGCGGTGTGATGGATCCGGGTGGTGGTGCTGTGACAGAGAGAACCCTGTTTCAGATCCGTTCCATTACCAAGGCGCTGACGGCAACAGTGATGCTGATGCTCCATGACAAGGGCCACTTCACTTTTGACGATCCCATCTTTCACCACTGGCCTGGATTTGAAAAAAATGGCAAGGGAGGGGTCACCATTGGTCAGTTGATGAGCCACAGGGCTGGACTCACAGAAAGAGCCGGACTGCGTATGGTTGACTATCAGAATCGTGCTGCAATTGTCAGGGCCATGGAAAACCTCTCCCCGGGAGGTGGTGCCAATGTGGCCTGGGCGGATCCGGACCAGCGTCTGTCGGTTGCTTTTCTCTGTAACGCCATGTTGCCTCAGAATACAGCCTGGGGGCAGCGGTACAGGCAGATTGGCAATGCCGTATACGCCTGCTTCTCTTAGCGGACTACCAGCACCGGGCAGGGTGAGAGAGTATGGACCTGGTGCGTGACACTGCCGATAATCAAGCCCTCAAGGTCTGTTTTGCCCCGGGATCCGATGAGGATCAGGTCCGCCTTTTCATTTTTGGCAATCTCCGGGATCACTTTTCCGGCGGGCTCTTCGAAGAACAGGTCGCGGAAATTGATTTTCTCCTTTTCGAACAGCTCTCGATAGGGCTTGATCAGGGCCTTGGCCTGGCGCAGGGTTTTATCCACGACCTGTTGGAAATAGGGTTCTCCAAGGTAAGAGGGAAACGCCTTGTGGCAGTGAACCAGCAAGACCTCGCAGTCAAATTTATGCACCAGCCCGATTGAATAGCGGGCTGCGCTCATTGCGTGTTCTGATCCGTCAACCGGACAATAATTTTCTGCAGTTCCATGTTGCCTCCTCATTTTCAGGGTTAGTACCCGCTCCTTACAACTCCAAGCGTCAAGAGACCTTAACCGATCAATATCGGTGGGTGGCGTACTATCTGAACTCTGCTTTACTTCATGCTTAATTCCAGTTTTATTATACCAGAAATCTGGGTTTCATACAAAAACGAAGGTGGGTGAATACGAGGCTACTTCAAAGCACGGCTGAATTTTTCAGCAACCTGTCGCATGTTGTCCATCCAGTTCTCAGAGAGTGGATCGACAAACACAACCTCTCCCCCAATGGCTTTTGCCACCATACGGGCGCTCCGTGACGAATACTGCGGTTGGACGAAAATTACTTTGATACCCTGTTCGCGGGCGTGCTGGATGATTTCCTTCAACTGGGCAGGTTTGGGGTTTTTGCCCTCTGTTTCGATGGCGATCTGCTCCAGGCCGTAGGCTTGGGCGAAATACCCCCAGGACGGATGGAATACCATGAACTGGAGGTTTTTTCGGTTACGGAATATCCGCTTTAACTCCTGTTCCAGCTCAGACAACTCTTGTGCAAAGCGTGTGTAGTTGGTTTTGTAAGCTGAACTGTTGGATGGGTCTTCCCTTAGCAGTGCCTCAAGGACGGTCAAAGCCTGCTGTTTGACCAGTGGTGGTGAAAGCCAGATATGAGGATCCAGGCCGGCATGGTCATCATCGTCGTCATCATGTCCTCCCCGTTTATGATGGTGTCCCATGATCGGGATTTTTTTGATGTTGGCATGGGTTGGAACGATTGCCATCGCCGGGTTGGATGCTGAAAGTTTTCGCATCCAGACGGTTTCGAACCCTACACCGACCGTGAAGAAGATCTTTGCCCGGGTGATAGCCACCATCTGCTTCGGTTTTGGTTCATACGTATGGGGGCTGGCGCCCGGTTGGACTATCACGTTCACCTTGACATGCTCCCCGCCAATTTGTTTCACGATATATTTCTGGGGTGGGATACTGACAAAGACCTGCAGTTGAGCGAATGCTGTCTGAGGGTTGATCAGGACGATGAACAACAGGGTGCTCGATAGGGTTGCCAGCCTGGTAGATAATCTTTTCATCAATAATTTCTCAATAGCGGTTAAGACAATTTCATACAGTTTTTGCAGATGCCTTCGACCCGAATTTCCAACTTGTCGATCTTCCCGGGGAAGACTTTCTCAAAATTCAGGGTGTCTACCATCACGCTTTCCGGGTTCAGACATTCAATTTTACCACAGCTTTTGCAGAAAAAGTGTGGATGGGGTGGATGGTTTTTGCTGGGTGCCATTCCATAGTGAAATGACCGGCCATTGTTGAAGGGTTCAATCAGCATGTGCTCACTCAGCAGTTTTAAAACGCGGTAAACGGTGACCCGATTAATGCGGTGACTTCTGGCAATGGTGTTAAAAATATCCTCTGCGGACAGGGGCGAGTTATTCTCCCCGATGATCTCCAGCACCCTGACACGATTCTTCGTCGGATCCAGGCCTGTGCTCTTCAATATTTCGGTATAGTCACATCTATGACACATGACCCTGCTCCTCGCGCTCGAATTTATGCCAGGTTTCCAGTCGCTGACGTCTGACAGATATCTGTTCGATCAGGGTGACGGCAAAGAATCCAACGCCTGCCACCAGGATAATAGCCGCTCCGGATGTTAAATCGAACCGGTACGACAGGTAGAGACCCACAACCGTGAAAAAAGACCCGATCAGGCTGGCACCCACCATCATCTGGAACAGGGATCGGGCATATTTCTCAACAATGTATGGCGGAATGGTCAACAGGGCGATAATCAGTATCAGGCCGACGACCTGAATCACCATCACGATGGTTACTGCCAGCAGGACGATCATCAGGTAATAGATCAAGCGGACCGGGGTACCTCGAATCATGGCAAACTCCTCATCATAGGAGAGGGCCAGGATGTCAGGATAGAACAGGAATACAAATCCACAGATCAGGACAGACAATGCCGCCATAATCCAGAGATCGGATGCAGGGACTGTCAGGATACTGCCGAACAGATAGCTCATTAAATCGACATTGTATCCGGGCGTCAGGTCAAGCAGCACAATGCCGATGGCCATCCCAACGGCCCAGACGACACCGATAATGGTGTCAGATCGGTGTCGGGCACGGAGGCTGATGGTTGCCATCAGCAGAGCTGCGGCCACTGCAAATCCCAGTGTGCCGGCCAGGAACGGCCAACCGAAAAAAAATGCGAGCCCGATGCCGCCATAGGACGCATGGGCGATGCCGCCGGAAAGAAAAACGATCCGGTTGACAATGACCAAGGTCCCCATGATGCCACCGATCAAACTGGCCAGCAGGCCTGCTGCCAGCGCGTTCTGCATGAAATCAAACTGAAGCGCCTCAATCATGGCTTTCGTCCTCGTGTGTATGTAATACCCGATGCGGTATACCGTGCGCGACCAGTTCAACCGGGCAGACCTCTTTTAAGGAGTGGTGGGGATACATCGACTGCATCATCTCAGCATTAATCTCGGGCCGATGATGAAAGTGTAACTGACGGTTCACGCAGGCGATGGATTTGACGTAGGTCGAGATGACGATCCATTCGTGGCTGACAACCAGGACCGTAATATCCTTGTTCAGCTCTTTCAGAATGCTGTACAGTTCCGCCTGCCCCTCGGTATCAACATTGGCGGTTGGCTCATCCAACAGCAGGAGTTGTGGGTTTGTGACAAGCGCCCGGGCAATGAAGACCCGCTGCCGCTCCCCTCCTGATAGCTCCCCGATTTTTCGCTGGGCGTATTCAGCCATGCCCAGCCGGTCAAGTGTCTCCATCGCTTCCTGGCGGTTTGCAGCGCGGTTCCGCTTCCAGCGACTGCCGGGTCCGAGTTTTCCCATCAGGACTACGTCCAGGACCGAAATAGGAAAGCTGCGGTTAATGGAAACATCCTGGGGAACGTAACCGATGAGATGAGAGGCTTTATCAACTGGCTGGCCTGAAATGCAGACTGTTCCTGCCAACGGCTCCAGTAATCCTACCATCAATTTGAGCAGTGTTGTTTTACCCCCTCCGTTAGGGCCGATCATGGCAACAAAATCACCGGGTGTGATGGTGAGATTAATATCCTGGAGGGTCATCTGCCGGCTGTAAGCAAATTGTAGATCCTTGATTTCAATAATGGAGTTGCTCATGGTATTGTATCCATAAAGTTATTGAAATGGGTTGGTAATGCTCGGCTTCAGTTTTCGAGTCTTTCTCATGACAATTGAACATCAGATGTAAATCAGTTGCACAACAAATAGCGAGGCCACCATCTGTATTCCCATCTACAGAAGTCTGTCTAAAAAGCTATAAATACTTAAAATACGGTCGATAGTGGCTGAACTAAACACTGTAAGATAACTATTTTTTGCTGTCAATTTATATGATACTTATTTGCATTGGAGACTGTCAAACAATAAAGGAGACCTGGTAACTGAACAGTTTAGAGTTCTCTTGTAAATAGCTGAATTAATGATTAAAGACATTCTCAAATGCCGTCATTCCGTGTTTGACACACTGAATTTCCGAAACTCGCAGGAAAGAACCAGCATGATTACAAAGTAATGCGTGCCTGGATACCGGATCAAAGTCCGGATGACAAGGAGAACTCTAGACGGTCAAGTTGGTAATAACTTGTCCAGGTATTGATTTGATAACAATCACACTGACTGTTATTCTTCACTTTTTAGTAAAACTAGCTTAACCTGATTGTTATATTACCTATTCCAGTTTCTGTGTCTGGAGCTGTCTTTTGTCCATGAATTTATGATCATGCCCCAATCTCAATGACCTATTCCAACACCGTCCCACAGCCAAATCCGAATCGTGCTTTTTTAATCCTGGCTATCGGGACTCTTACCATTGCTATGGGGCAGAGCCTGGTTTTTGCCATTTTGCCGCCTCTTGGTCGGGAATTGGGGTTGCAGGAGATGCAGATCGGCTCAATTATCACCTTTTCCTCCCTGGTTTTTTTCCTCTCCAGTCCCCGGTGGGGAAGGCGCAGTGATTACATGGGGCGCAAGCGGATTATCCTGATTGGCCTGGTGGGTTATACCATCGGAACAATTGTGTTCGCGACGTTTATACTCCTGGGTTTGAAAGCGGTGATTTCCGGAATGGTTGTGTACATCGCCCTGATCATTGCCCGAATGGCCCAGTCGTCGGTGATGTCCGCAACACCACCTGGAGCTGCGGCTTACGTAGCTGATATTACCAATAGCCAGAACCGTGTTTCGGGGATGGGAAAACTAGGAGCCGCCAACAATATCGGCACCATTCTTGGACCTGGTGTGGGGGGAGCATTGGCAGGAATCAGCCTCCTGATGCCACTCTATTTTGCTGCCGTGGCGACGCTTTTCAGCGCACTGCTTGTCTGGAAGCTATTGCCGGATGCCCCGCAGGTCAAGATATCTGTGAGAGATGTTAAAAAGCTGAGCTATTTTGACCGACGCTATTTCGCTTTTTTTGTGCTGGGATTTTTCATGTTCATGTCTTTTTCCGTGGTGATGCAGACCTCGGCATTTTACTTTCAGGACATGCTCGGTCTGGATGGCAGACAAACAGCCCAGAGTGTTGGTCTGGGGATGATGGCTTCTGCCGCCATGTCGCTCTTTTCACAGGGAGTTCTTGTGCAGGTTCTAAGGTGGCGACCGCTGCGCCTGATTAATACCGGTGTGCCGATCATTTTTCTGAGCTTTCTGGGATTGATATTTGCCAGAGACTTGCTGCAGCTGGTTGTAGCCATGGCTGTTATGGGCCTGGGAACCGGTATGGCAGGTCCAGGCTTGTTTGCCGGGGCTTCATTGACGGTATCTGCAGAGGAGCAGGGAGGATTGGCAGGTCTGATGAACTCGTGTCCGCCGCTGGGTTTTATCGTCGGACCGCTGGTTGGGACAGGGCTGTACTCACTTGGGCCGAGCTATCCATACATTTTCATTAGTGTGATGTTTATACCTCTGATCCTGTTTGCCTGGAATATTAAAAAATTCATGCAATTGAGGCCAAACCGATATTAACCAATGCAGTCATTTCGGATTGTCACGCCACGGAGAGGATGTGCAGGATACAGTATCCGGAACCCCTTGAAGCTGATCCAGATCGTTCCCATTTCCACTTGATGATTGACAACGATTCCCTCTATTGCTCTTAAAGAATATTCCCCTTTCTTCAAAATTGTTGTATTATTTTTTTCTTTGGAAACATCCGGTCAACAGCTGAGGCCTTTGATTTTACGTGAGCAAATCCTTGAGAAAAACTGTTTATTTTTAATGCTAACAATACTGCTGACGTTTATTGTCGGTAAATCAGCCATTGCCCGAACGCGACCCGTTGCGGTCAAAGGGGTAATGGATATGCAGGGTTGGAACCCTGCAGCAGGGGGTATGGTCAACCTGGATGGCGAGTGGGAGTTCTACTGAGATCAGTTGTTGACGCCCGATGATTTCAAGCAATCGTCTGATTGGGATCAGCCTTTGTATATCCAGGTACCGGGATATTGGGATAAATTTAAAATTGATGGTACGTCACTTGGGGGTCGTGGCGTATCCACTTATCGTCTGACGCTGGAAAATGTCGAGCCGGGCAGTTTGCTGGCGCTGGATATTCCCCTGATGCATACCGCCTATATCCTGTGGGCTGATGGTCGGGTGATTTCCCGCAATGGTGTCGTGGGACGTTCGCTGGAGGAGACAGTTGCGCAGTATCTGCCAATGACCCCGTCGTTTGTGGCGGCTGATCGCTCCGTGGAATTTGTACTTCAGGTCTCCAACTTTTCGCACAACAACGGTGGCATCTGCCAGACACTGGCCATGGGTGCAGACACAACGGTTGACAACACCAGTCAGTTGCGAACCGCATTCGACCTGTTTTTGCTGGGCGCCATTTTATCATGGCCCTCTACCATTTCGGTCTGTTCGCATTGCGCCACAAGGAGGGGTCGGCGATGTTCTTCGGGCTGCTTTGCCTGGGCATCTCCTTCCGGCTAAGCATTCATGGCTCCAGTATCTTCTCTGTCATCTTTCCAGATGTATCCTGGGAACTGCTGGTCAAGCTGGACTATTTTGTACTGTACTTCGGCCTTGTTTTTTTCAGTGCCTTTATTCAGTCACTGTATCCCCAGGAGTTTCCGCGCAGGGCTCTGCATTTGATCATTCTACCGTCTGTTGGTTTTATCCTGTTTTCGCTTTTTACACCCGCTCTGATCTTTACCGCTTATCTGGTCTATTTCCAAGCGGTCATGGGGTTGAGTTGCCTTTTTTATCTCTATGTCATGATTCGGGCAACTATCCGCAAGCGGGAAGGAGCCTCTGTTGTGCTGGGTGGCTGTGTGATCCTGATCGCGTCCCTGGTCAACGACGTGCTGTACAATCATGAGATCATACACACTGCTGACCTGGTGGGCGCCGGATTGTTTGTGATGATTTTCTCCCAGTCTTTTGTGCTGTCCATGCGATTTTCCAAAGCGTTTAAGACGGTGGAGGAACTCTCTGCCAACCTGGAGGAGCAAGTCAAGGAACGGACTTCAGCCATCAAGGATCTACTGGATAACACGGGACAGGGATTCTTTTCGTTTACTGGAAACTATACAGTTCAACCGTACACATCCCGAGCGGTTCGGGAGTTTTTTGGCAAACCGATTGAAAATGAAGATGCGATGCTGCTGATGTTTCCAGGTGACGTGGAAACGCGGCAGGAGACACTGGATCTGGTTTTCAATGGTGTAGGCGACCTGGATCTGGTCCGGGAACTGCTGCCGTCTGAGTTGGAAAAAGAGGGGAATATTTATCAGGTAGATTACCACTGGATTCCGGCGCAGGGAGGCCAGGCGGGACGGATCATGATCGTCCTGACGGATATTACCGCCCAGAGGAACCATGAGCAACAGTTGCAGGAAGATGAAGAGCGAAACCGGATGATTGTCAAGATAGCGGCTGATCGCCATGGATTTCTCGGTTTTCTGAAGGCAATCAACCAGTGCATGGAAGATGTCAACCAAATGCTGTGCAGGAAAGCTGAAGAGATTGAGCCGGATGTTTTGTTCCGTCATTATCACACCATCAAAGGGGGGCTGGCCAGTTACCTGTTTAAGGCGGGTGCAGAGAAGGCTCATCACATAGAATCCAGACTGGAGCCGGTCCGTAGCGGCCAGGAGAGTATCAGCAATGAGATGGTGGCCGTTATGAAGCAGGAGACGGAAGAGCTTAACGAAATTTTGGAACAAACACTGAAAAATTTGGAGCATGTGTTGCCTAAAGAACTGTTGAGTGCCGGGAACCAGAACTACTTCCGCATTCCGGAAACGAAGATACAGGCGTTGGAGATTGCCCTGTCCGCGTCCCCGTCGGTTGCGCCTGAAATTGAAACGGCCGTGCAACAATTGCGAAAACAGCCGGCTCGAAATGTTCTGAAGAAGTATGCGGACGATGCCAGGGAACTGGGTGACAACCTGAATAAGCCGCTTAATGTCAGGCTGGAAGGGGAGGATACCGAGATTATCCATGATCCCTTCAAGCCTCTCTTTGCTTCGCTGATTCATATGATCCGCAACGCGGCCGATCATGGTCTGGAACCTCCCAATGTTCGGGTAACGTTGGATAAGCCTGAAGAGGGTGAGATATTCATTAAAACGGGCATTGAAAGTGAGAACTTCGTGATTCGAATCGCTGATGATGGTGGTGGGATTGATCAACGTGCGGTCAAATCCAAGGCGGTGGAAAAAGGTATCATTACAAAGGAACAGTCAGAGGCCATGAGTGAAGCCGAAGCGATGTAGCTGATTTTCCGGCCGGGCTTTTCCACCAATGAGACGGTATCAAACCTCTCCGGTCGTGGTGTGGGGATGGACGCTGTCTGCAGTGAGGTTACGGCGCTGGGTGGAAACATTGATATCGACAGTCGCATGGATAACGGCACGACCTTTACTCTGACATTGCCTCTGCTTCAGCCGGCTGGTTGATCTGTAGTGAGATAGTTGGTCAGGTCTTGAAAATCAGTACCTCAACAAGACCTGGCAATACTTCAACTTAAACCACAAAAGCAGCCTCTCCCCATTCTGCCTGCTTTATCGTCTGATAAAGTTTCACTCAGGACAATACGGTTTATGGTTTCATAAAACCTAATCAGATTATTGCCATAAAACAATTTTTTAGAAAAAAACAGATGGAAACGCTAAAGAATTAAACTCATGCTGAAAATGCGTTTGATATAGGTTCTTGACAGTCGACGGAAAATTACCGATGGTCATCGTTGGGATACATCATTTCATAATCTAAAAAGGAGGCGTGTATGAAAACTGTTTGGTCAACAATTGTTATATCAATGTTAGCCCTGTTCTGCTTTACGGTTAGTGCAGTAGCCAAGGATACCGTTGTGGTTTATACGGCGTTGGAAAATGATGAAATTGTCAAATACCTGGCTCTGGCCAAGAAAGAGCTTCCAAACCTGGATATCAAGGCCATCCGTCTCTCAACAGGTGAATTGGGTGCACGCATGCTGGCTGAGAAGAATAATCCGCAGGTCGATGTCATTTGGGGCTGGGCTGTCACGAACATGGCTGGTTTTGTTGATAGGGGCATGTTGGAAAAATACAAGCCGAAAAACTGGAATAAGATTCCGGACCATTTTAAAGATCCAAAAGGGTACTGGACTGCTATTGACCTTTACGCTGCCGCATTTGTTGGTAATAAAAGGGTTCTCAAGGCAAAAGGACTGCCAATGCCGCAAAGCTGGAACGATCTTCTGGAACCGGGTTATAAGGACCGTCTGATCATGCCCAACCCTGCCAGCTCCGGTACAGGATTTCTGCAAATCGCCAGTCTACTGGTGATGATGGATTCGAATTACAAGACCAGACCGATCGAAGATAACCGGGCCTGGGATTTTTTAAAACGGCTGGATAAGAACATGGGGCAGTACATCAAGAGTGGATCAAAGCCTGCCAAGTTGACCGCAGCGGGTGAGTATGCCGTTGGATGTTCCTTTGCCTATGTTTATACCTCACTGAAAAAGAAGGGTTTTCCGGTGCAGATGGCGCTGCCGGCAGAAGGTGTCGGTTATGAACTGGAAGCAAATGCGCTGGTAAGCGGTGCGAAACACAAGAGAGCGGCCAAGAAGTTTCTGGATTGGGCAATCAGTAAAAGTGCCATGAAGCAATACGCCAAGTTCAAGCTTGGGGTGACTTATCCTGGCATTGGCGGCCCGAAAGGTCTTCCACCGATCGCAACTGTCAAACTGGCTCCCATGGATTTCCCGTGGCAATCCAAAAATCGGGAAAAAATCCTGACAGTCTGGTCGAATCTCTTCTTAAAGTAAGGCGCATCAAGGCGGGGGCTATCCCCGCCCTGCACATCTGATCAATCAATTCTGTTTACGTTCTTGAATCAACACGGGTAACTATTCAGCTCCCCTCCGGAAATGTGGTTACCAATTCGTCTATTATTAAAGGGTGCATATGTCCCAGAAACTGGTATTGGAAAACATCAACAAGAATTTTGGATCCCTGGTAGCCGTCCGGGACGTGAACCTGGAGATCGAACCTGGCGAATTTCTCTGCTTTCTGGGGCCAAGCGGCTGTGGCAAGACGACACTGCTGAGGATCATTACCGGTTTTGAACATCCAAGTTCTGGGACGATTAAGTATGATGACAAGGTGATCAACCACATTATTCCGCAGAAACGGGATTTCGGGATTGTCTTTCAATCCTATGCCCTGTTTCCCAACATGACAGTGGAACAGAATGTGGCTTTCGGGTTGAAAATGCGGAGGATGCCCAAAAAAGAGATCGCCAAACGGGTTGAGGAGATTCTGAGCCTGGTAGGACTAAACGACTGGAGAACCCACTATCCGGCCCAGTTGAGCGGTGGGCAACAACAGCGGGTTGCGCTTGGGCGGGCTATTGCCATCAAGCCTAAAGTTTTGCTGCTTGACGAACCCCTGAGTGCGCTGGATGCGAAAATACGGGTGCGACTGCGAACGGTAATTAAGCGGTTGCAGAGCGAGCTGGGGATTACGATGATTTATGTGACCCACGACCAGGAAGAGGCGTTGTCCATGGCGGACCGGATTGCAATCATGAAGGACGGAAACATCCGTCAGATCGGCTCCCT